>JAOUHG010000029.1 GCA_029865265.1 Candidatus Krumholzibacteriia bacterium
GTCGGCGTGTGGAAACCCGGGCGCTGCGGGTCAACCGGGCCCATGAACTGACCTACGCCTTCTAACGACCGCTCGGAGCGGGATGGGGCGGATACGATCCGCTCGGGGACAATCTCCCGGCCACAACCCTCATCGCACGACACGTTGCCACAGACCCTCGTCCGCTCCGGTCACGGACACGTGCAGCCGGGCCACCCACACCGCAATCCCCCACTCGAAGCGCCGCAGCTTGACCCAGTCCTTTTCTGTGACCACCACGCCGTCCGCGCCGGCCCCGGCCGCCGCCGCGTGAATACGCGCCACGTCGGCGGCGCGATAGGGGTGGTGATCGGCAAAACACATCTCGCCGGCGATGGTCATTCCCTGCGCGGCAACATCTGCCCGCACCCGCTCCGGCCGCGCCACCCCGCACACGACCAGCAGGCGTGCCCCGGCGAGCACCGCATCGCCCGCGACCCGCTCGAGTCCGATTTGCCGGCGCATGCCCAGCGCCACCGTTTGTGGAGAAAGCCAGCGCGCCACGCGCGACCGTGCCGCGTCCACCGCCGCCTCATCGTCGGCGCCGTTGAAGACCACCACGTCCGCCCGCCGCAGGGCGTCCGGCCGTTCGCGCAGGCTCCCCGCGGGCAGCAGGCGCCCGCTGCCGAGCGGCCGCTCCGCGTCCAGCAGCACCATGTCGAGACTGCGCGCGAGCGACCACGACTGGAAGGCGTCGTCCACCACCACCACGTCCGCACCCATGCGGGCCACCGTGTCCACCGCGCGCCGCTTGTCGCCCCCCACCGCGATGATCGCCGCCGGCACGCGCATAGCCACCAGCGCCGCCTCGTCACCGATCTCGCGTTCAATCGCCGGCGACCCCTTGCGATCGAGTATGCGCACGCCACCGCTGCCCTCAGGAAAGGTGTCGTCGTGGGCCGGGACCACGGTGACGTGGGGTCCGCGCGCTGCGGCGCAACCGTAGCCACGGCTCACGTACGCTACCCTGCGGCCTGCCGCCGACGCGCCCTCAAGCAGGTGCATGGCGAGCGGTGTCTTCCCGCTCCCCCCCACCTCGAGATTGCCCACCACGATGACCCGCGCCGCGGCGGGTCCCTCCGTGCGCCGCCGCAAGCCCAGCACGCGCGACAACGCGAGCCCGGCGCCGTAGAGCGCCGCCAACGGCGCCAGCGCGGGAACACCCGCCCGCAGACGCGCGCCCGCGTCACGCGCCAACATCGCGGTCGGCCTCCTGGGTGATGCGGTCGAGAATGCTCCCCACCTCGAGGCACTTCGCTTCCAGCATCGCATCGCCGGCGTCCGCCGGCACCACCACCGGGGTCCCGTAGCGGAGCATTACCCGCGTCCCCGGGTAGGGCAGCTGAAACCGGTCCCACGAGGCGAACGTCTTGTGGTGTCGTGACGCCGAGGTAAAGGGGATGATGGCGCTGCCGGTGATCCTGGCAATCTGCACCGCCCCCGGCTTGACGACGTGGCGCGGGCCACGCGGACCGTCCACGGTGATGCCGATGTCCTGCCCGCCGCGGATCACATTCACCAGTTCCATGACCGCGCGCGCCCCCCCGCGCGTGCTGGAACCGCGCACGTGACCATAGCCGAGGCGCTGCAGGGTTCGCCCCAGCAGTTCGCCGTCGGCGTGCTGGCTGGCCAGGATGGCTGCGCGGCGTCCGCGATAGGCGTGAACCAGCGGGAGCAGACGGTCGTGCCAGAAGGCGAAAATGAGGAAGGGCGAATGCCGGCGCGCCGCCGCCAGATGCTCCTCGCCGCCGGTCCGGATTCTCCAGCTCGCGCCCAGCGCGCGAATCACCCCCGCACCCAGCACCGGCATCAGCGTCATGCGCACACTCATGGCTGCTTCCCCGTCACCAGCTCCCGGGCGATCTCCGCCACACGCACCGTCCCCCGGCAGCCGCCGAGTTGCGCACGCAACGAACGGAAGCGTTCCAGCATGCCGGCACGCACCGCATCGTCGCTCAGGAGCGCGTGCAGGGCGGTGGCAAGGGCCGCAGGCTGCGCGTCCGCCTGCACGAACTCCGGCGCCACCTTCTCGCCCAGCAGCACGTTGACCAGCCCGACGTGGGGTATCTTCACCAGCCGCCGCGCCAGGGCAAAATTGAGCGGTGTGGTGCGGTACACGATGACCAGCGGTGTCTCCAGCAACGCCGCCTGCAGCGTTGCCGTTCCCGACGCCACCAGGGCGGCACGCGCACCCGACAGCACCGCCACCGCATCCGCGTCGGTGGTGACGTCGATCCCGGGCTGCCCGATGATGCGTTCATACAGCGCCGCATCCACCACCGGGCTGCGCGCAACGCGGAAGGACACACCCGGCGCGCGCGCCGCGAGCACCTTCGCGGCCGCGATCATCAGTGGCAGCATGTGGTGCACCTCCGACGCGCGGCTGCCCGGCAGCAGCGCCACGTGCCGGCGCACCTCCGTCGCGGCCGGAGCCGGCAGCTCGTGGTCAACCACGAACGGGTGTCCCACGAATTCCGCCGCCACACCCGCCTGGCGGTAGAGCTCCGCCTCGAACGGCAACACCACGGCCATGCGATCGACGTGCGCCCTGATCTTATCCATGCGCCCGGCGCCCCACGCCCATATCTGCGGCGATATATAGTAGAGCACGGGCACGCCACGCGCGCGCGCGTAGGCGCACAGGCGCAGATTCAGGCCGGGATAGTCGACGGGAATGAATAGTTCGGCGCGGTCGATGAGGCGGCGTATGTCACGCTCAAGGCGCCAGAAACGCGGCAGGCTGGCCAGCACGCCGGTGAAGCCAATGACGGCGTAGTCGCGGTGGTGGAAGCGCACGGCCATGCCCGCGTCGCGCGAGCGGTCACCCGCCATCCCCGTCACCGCGAACCCGGGCAGGGCGTCCCGCAGCGCGGCGACGAGATGCGCCGCGTGCATATCGCCGGACAGTTCTCCCGCGGACAGAACGATGCTGCGGGGCGCCGGCTGAGCCACGTTACATCCGTGCCGTGCCGACGCGCTCGAGGATCTCCGAGGCCAGCCGCAACGCGGCCACCCCCGCCTCCCCCGTCACCGGGGGCGTGGAACGATCCGCCACCGAACGCCGGAACGCCTCCAGTTCCTTGGCCAGCGGCTCGGCGCCGTCGCCGCGGAAGCGCTCCACCGCCACGAAATCCGCCAGCGACGGGGGTGCCGGCAGCGAACCCGCCTGAAGGGCGGCCATGCGGTCGGCAAAGCCGTCGCTCTTGCGGTAGTGCGTCACCGCGGCGCCGAGCAGGTCGATGGAATAGTAACCGGTGGTGGAGAAGACGCGCACCTTGCGCATGGGCGAGGCGGTGATGCGGCTGGCGGTCACGTTGGCCACGCAACCATCCGCGTACTCCAGGCGGGCGTTGACGATGTCCGGTTCGCGGGTCAACAACGCCGCGCCCTTGGCGCGAATGTCGACCGGTGTCCCACCCACCAGCAAGCCGAGCAGGTCGAGGTCGTGGATCATAAGATCCATGACCACCGACACGTCGGTGCCACGCGGTGTGAACGGGGCCAGGCGGTGGACCTCGATGAACATGGGCTGCCCGATGCGCGGCAGCACCGCCTCGAGGGCGCCGTTGAAACGCTCGATGTGCCCCACCTGCAGAATGCGCCCCGCGTCGCGCGCCGCACGCACCACCGCGTCGCCCTGGGCCACGGTGGCTGCGATGGGTTTTTCGATGAAGAGGTCGCGGCCGGCGGCCACGGCTTCCAGCGCCACGTCGGCGTGGGCCGACGTGCTGGTCACGACGCTGAGCGCGTCCACCTCCGCGAGCAGCGCGCCCAGCGACGCGAAGGCGGTGGCGCCGAATTCGGTCGCTGCCTCACGCGCGCGCGCCGCGTCGAGGTCGTAGCAGCCCACGAAGTCCACGCCCGCAAGGGAGCGCAGCACCCGGACGTGGGCACGCCCCAGGCGCCCGGTTCCAGCGACGCCGATGCGGAGTCCCACGCGCCGCTACTTGGTTATGCCGCGCTCGGAGTGGCGCAGGAACTCCGCCATCTCCGCCGCGTCGGCGCTGTCCCAGTCGTCGCCGTCCAGGATCTCCAGCACCTGGGCCACGTTGAGATCGCTGCGATACAGGAGCTTGTAAATCCGCTTCACGTGCGCGCGCCGCTCGGCGTCGAAGCCGCGGCGCTCCAGCCCAATGGAATTGAGTCCGTAGAGCTGGATGGGGTTGCCCGCCAGCTTGACAAAGGGCGGCACGTCGCGCTCTACGCGGCTCCCGCCGCCGATGAACGCGTACTTGCCCACGCGCACGAACTGGTGCACCGGCGTGAGCCCGCCGATGGTGACGAAGTCGTCGATGAAGACGTGCCCGGCCAGGTTGACGGCATTGGCGAGGATGACCTCATTGCCAATGACACAGTTGTGGGCCACGTGCGCGTAGGCCATCAGCAGGCAGCGGCTCCCCACCACCGTGCTGTCGCCCTCGCCGGTGGCGACATTGAGGGTAACGAACTCACGCAGCACGTTCTCGTCCCCGATGGTCAGGAACGTGCGTTCACCAGCGTACTTCAGATCCTGGGGCGCGGTACCGACGCTGGCGCCGTGGAAAATGCGGTTGCCGCGTCCGATACGCGTGGCGCCCTCGATGAGGACGTTGGAGCCGATTTCGCAATCGTCACCAATCTCCACGTTCTCACCGATCACCGTGTACGGCCCGATCTTGACACCCTCTCCGATACGCGCCCACGGGTGAATGACCGCAGTCGGGTGTATCTCCGTCTTGCGCAGATTGTAACCCCTCACCAGTCGGCCCCCTTCCTCTTCTATAAGTAGATAGTTTGTTGGAGTGAATTCTCTAGCGTTCCACGATCACGGACGATAGTTCGGCCTCTGCCGCCAGTTTTCCGTCCACGTACGCGTAGCCCTGCATCGTACACATTCCGCGGCGCAGACTCCGCATCTCCAGCTCGAAGCGCAGCTGGTCCCCGGGCACAACCGGCCGCCGGAACTTTGCCTTGTCCACGCGTGTGAAATAGACCAGGTACTTCTTCGGGTCATCCACCGTGTTCAGAAGCATGACCCCCCCGGTCTGGGCCATCGCCTCGATGATGAGAACGGCGGGCATGATGGGATGCCCCGGGAAGTGTCCATTGAAAAAAGGCTCGTTGATGGTAACGTTCTTGATGCCCACAACGCGCTTGCGGTCCTCCAGCTCGAGGATGCGGTCCACGAGCAGGAACGGATAGCGGTGCGGCATGATCTGCTGGATGAGGTTGATGTCCCATACGCCGGCAGCGGTCTCGGCGCTGGCGCGCTTGCGGCCCTGGTGCAGTTCGTACAGCTTGCGCACGAAACGCACGTTGGCGGCGTGGCCGGACTTCACCGCGTGCACATGGCCCTTTATGGGCGCACCCAGCAGTGACAGGTCGCCAATCAGGTCGAGAATCTTGTGGCGCACGCACTCATCCGGAAAGCGCAGCGACTCTTCGTTCATGACGCCGTCGTTGGTAAAGACCACGGCGTTCTTCAGGTTGCCACCCTTGATCAGCCCCATGCTGCGCAGACGCTCCACGTCGTCGTAGAGCACGAAGGTGCGCGCGGGGGCGATTTCCTTTTCGAACACTTCCGGCGAAACCGCGAAACTCGCGTACTGCGTGCCAATTTGCGGGTTGGCGTACTGGATGGTAAAGCTCACGCGGAAGTCGTCGGCGGGAACGGCGTTGATCTCAATGCCGTTCTCCTTGAGGGTGATGGGGCGGTCGATGGTCAGGATATCCGCCGGCGCGCCCTGGTTGACGAGCCCGGCCTCATCGAACGCGCGCACGTAACCGGCGTAGGTGCCCGAGGTCGGCTCCGGCGGCTCGTTGCCGTCAATCTCGATCAGCAGGTTGTCGATCTGCATTCCGTAACAGGTGGCGAGCACGTGCTCCACCGTGTGGATTTCGGCCGCGCCGGAGGAAATGGAGGTGTTGCGGTGTGCGGCACCATCCTCCGCGATACTGGTCACCACCGCGGGAATCTCCACCGGCGGCGACATGTCCACGCGCAGGAACCTGATCCCCGTACCCACCGGCGCCGGCTTGACGCGCATGGTCACGTTGCCGCCGGTGTGGAGCCCCTGGCCATCCAGGACAAACTCCCTAGCGATCGTTCTTTGCTGACGGATCATGCACGCCTCCCTTCTCCAGTTCCCGAAGTCGTTGTTCGAGGATCTTTACGCGCTCGAACAACGCGGGCAGCATGGCGTTGCATGCGGCCAGGCGCCGCGCCACGCTGTGGTCGCGCGCCGGGTAGCCGGAAACCACCTTGCCGGACGGAACCGACTTGGTCACGCCCGCCTGTCCCCCCACGGTCACACCGTCCCCGATGGTGAGGTGCCCGGCGAGGCCGGCCTGCCCACCGATCACCGCGCCACGGCCCACCTCGGTGCTGCCGGAGATGCCAACCTGCGCGGCCAGCACCGAGTCCTCGCCGAGGACCACATTGTGGGCGATCTGTACCAGATTATCGATCTTGCTTCCACGCCGAATACGGGTTTCTCCGGTGGTGGCCCGGTCCACGCACGAATTGGCTCCGATTTCCACGTCGTCCTCGATCACCACGCGGCCAATCTGGGGCACCTTGTGGTGGGAGACGCCATTTTTTGCGTAGCCGAAGCCGTCCGAACCCACCACCACCCCAGGCTGCAGGATCACGCGCTGCCCGATCTCGCTCCCCTCGCGAATGGTCACGTTGGGGTAGATGAGGCAATCCGGCCCGATCACGCACCCCTCGCCCACGAAGGTCCCGGGCAGGATGGTGGTGCGGTCCCCGATGCGGGCGCCGGCCGAGATCTGGCAGAAGGCGCCGATGGAAACGTCGTCACCCAGCACCACATCCGCGTGCACCACCGCGCTCTCATGCACACCGCGCGCGTAGCGTACCGCGCGCTCGACCGCAAACAGATTCAGCACCTGCAGAAAGGCATAGTACGGGTTCCCGATGCGAATGAGGGGTTTGAGCGGCGAGAGATCGTCTCCCCCGATCACCGCCGACGCCCGGGTATTGGAAAGGAACTCGGCGTAGCGCGGATTGGCGATGAAGGTGATGTCACCCGGCATCGCCTCGCGGATTCCGGCTACGCCGCAAATCTCCACGTCACCGTCGCCGACGACTTTTCCGCCCACGATGTCCGCGAGCTCACAGAGCCTGTAGGAACGAGTTCCCAATCTTGATCCTTCGTCGCACGCGAAACGAGCGCGCCTACTGCTGCGATGACAGAGCGGTCAGAACCAGCTCGGTTATATCGAGCGTCTTGGCCGCGAAAACGATGTTCGCATTCGCCACGTCGAAAACCATCGAGTAGCCCTGTTCTTCCGCAATTCTCTCGATGACGCGATTTATCTTGTCGACGATGGGCTGGGTCAGTTCCTTGTTTCGTCTGGCCGCCAGTCCGTTGTCGCCGAACGTCTCCTCCATGAAGCGCTTGTACTCATCGCTCTTGCGCTGCACTTCCAGGCGCCGTTCGGCTTTCTTCTCTTCCGAGAGCATCGCGCTCTGCGCGTTCAACTCTTCACCCATGCGCATGAGTTCCTGCTCCATGCGCTGCTTCTGCGCCTCCCACTGCTCGACGTCGCGTCGATACAGGCGCTCCGCTTCCTGGGTTTCCTTGTTCTCCGCGAAGATCTTTATCGAGTCAATGTATCCAATCTTTACATCCTGGGCAAGCGCCGAAATGGCCCCTCCCGCCAGCACCGCCACCGCCATAAGCGCACCCGCAACGAGTTTCTTGACCATCAGTTACACCCTCCTTGGGTACAGCGGGCCCGCATCAGAACGTGGACCCGAAGTTGATATGCGACTGCCATCTGCCGCCGCCGAATCGATCGAAGCCATACGCGTAGTCGAAGCCAAAGAGGCCGATCATCGGCAGCTCGATGACGATGCCGAAACCGGCGCCCTTTCTGACATCACTGAACTCCGCAGACGCGAAGCTGTTCCACGTGCCACCCATGTCCAGAAAGAAATGTCCGTACACGGTGGGCGGCACGATGGGAAACTCGATTGCGGCGACGGTGATCGAGTATGCACGGCCGCCGGTATAGGTGTTGTTGCCCAGCGGAACGATTTCGTAGAAATCATAACCGCGCACACCGAGCTTGCGGTTTCCGCCCAGCCGGAAACGCTCGTAGTCCGGCACCTGCAACGAACTCGTGTATCCATCGACCACGCCGAACCCCTGACTCAATTGCAGCACAAACTTCCACAACAGGGATTGAAACCACGAGACTTCGACGTCATAGCGTTGCAGGTTCACGTCCCCGCCCATCAATCCACCCGTCCAGCGCGTGTTCAAGGTGGTGCGCGTCCCCAGTGTGGGATGGAACGGGTTGTCGGTGGAGTTGCGGAACAACGTCAACCCCATCGAACTCGTGGTCTGGGGCCAGCCGGTATTGATCAACGGACCCACGTAGCCCGGCGAGAAGTTGGACAACTCCACCTCCTCCAGGCTGTAGCGCACCGACACGGAAGTATAGTCCAGCCACGGCAGCGGGCGCCCGACACGCACCGAAAAACCCGTGCGCCGGTCGGAATAGAACTGCGCCGACACCTTGTCCTGGTTGGCCGCAAATAGCTGGAAGCTCAGCTCGGTCGGGGTTCCGAATGCCCACGGCTGGGTGAAATTCAAGCTGATGTCCTGGCGCGAACGCGCGAACTCCCAGTTCACGCCCACCCGGTAGCCGCGCCCGAGGAAGTTCGGCTCCGTGACCCCGATGAAACCGCTCACCCGGTTGAGCTGCGAGAACCCGGCGCCCACCCGGAACTGCCCCGCCGACTTCTCCTCCACGCGCAGCGTCAGGTTGATGTCGCCTTCCTCGTTGGCCTGCGTCACCTGCGGCTCGGGCGGTCCCGCAAAGAAGCCCAGGTTGAATACCTCCCGCCGCGAGCGCCGCAGGCGATTGCTGGAGAACACGTCTCCGGGCATCAGCACCAGCTCGCGGCGGATCACCTCGTCCCAGGTCTTTTCGTTGCCCGCGATGTTGATCTCATGAACGTGGGCCAGGTTGCCCTGGTCGATCTCGAAGTTCAGATCCACCACACTGCCGGTGATGCTCTTGACCGGCGTCACCGTGGCGTAGATGTAGCCGCGGTCGCCGTACAGGTTGGCGATGTTGAACTGGATCATCGACAGTTCGATGTCGTCCAGCGGCTCACCCTTCTCCAGTGTGATGCGGCCGGCAATGGTGGTATCCGGAAACAGTTCGTTTCCGCTCCACGTGATCTTTCCCACGAAGTACTGTCGGCCCTCACCGATGGTGAAGTAGACATCGATGCCACTGCCGTCCGGCGTGAAGTCCAGTTCCGGATCGCTCGCCGTCACGTCGATGTAGCCGCGGCTCTTGTAGAGTTGGATGATCCGCTCGCGGTCCTCGTCGAGTTGGGTGGGGTTGAAATCACCACCGCTGAGGAAGCCGTCCGGCTTGCTCTTCATGGCGCCACGCAACTCGTCGGTGTCCATGAGCCGCGACCCGATGAAGTCGATATGCTTGATCTTGACCTTCTTGCCCTCGGTGATGCGATACACGAGCTCGCGCGAACCCGACTTCGCATCCGTGACAATGGTGTCGGTGACCCCCACCCGGTAGTAGCCCTTCTCGCGGTACTGCTCCGAGATCGCCTCGCGATCCTTCTCGGTCACCGAGGGGCGCACGAAGGTGCCCTTGGTGGCAGAGATCACCTTGACCAGATCGTCCTTGCCGATGTGATCGTCGCCCTCGAAGCGAACAGCGTCGATGCGCGGATACTCCACCACCTCGATCACCACCACGCACGAATCCCGCGACGAGCCGTCAATCCGGTAGGCCCTGATGTCGCTGAACTGCCGCGTCTCGAAGAGGCGCTTCAATCCCGGGCGGATGCGCTCGGCATCGTAACCGTCGCCCGGCTTCACGCCCACCACGCGTGTGATCTTGGAGGAGGAAACCTGCTTGTTACCGCGGACGTCGACCTTCTGGATAATGGAAACGGGCCGCTGGGCATACGCCGCGGCACAGACGAGCACCGCGAAGAGCAGCGTCGCGAAAAAAACGCCTAGTCCCTTATTTTTCATTAACCTACGAGCCCCTGCCCAAACTGGTGCATGCTATCAGAGGCCCCCGGGGGTGTAAACAAAAACAAAGATACCCCCGGCGGGCGCCAGGGGTATCTCAATGTGCAACCTAACTCCTTGTCCTGACTAGCCTTTTGGCGCATCCTCCGGGGCCGGTGTCACCGCGAAGGAGAGCTCCCCCGCCCCCGGCGCAACGAGGATCTCGGCGTCCTTGGAAACGCCGTGGGACAGCAGCAGTTCGCTCAGCGGGTCCTCGAGGTAGCGCTGGATGGCACGCCGCAGCGGGCGTGCGCCCAGGGCCGGGTCGAAGCCGTGTTCGATGAGGAACACCTTCGCCTCGTCGGTGAACTTCACCTCGACCTGCAGGACATCCAGCCGCCGGACGAAGTTGCGCAGCAGGACCTCTACGATCTGCTTCATGTCTTCCTTCTCCAGCTGGCGGAACACGATGGTGTCGTCGAGCCGGTTGAGGAACTCCGGGTTGAACGTCTTCTTGAGGTGGTCGAGCAGCTTGGACTTCACCGACTGGTACTGCGAGTCGCCGCCCTCGGTGACGAATCCAAGCGTCTTGCCGGTCTTGATCTCCGCGGCGCCCACGTTGGAGGTCATGATGAGCACCGTGTTGCGGAAGTCGACGCGCCGGCCGTAGTTGTCGGTCAGCTGCCCCTCTTCCATCACCTGCAGGAGCAGGTTGAACACGTCCGGGTGCGCCTTCTCGATCTCATCCAGCAGCACCACCGAGTACGGCTTGCGTCGCACCTTCTCGGTGAGCTGGCCGCCCTCGTCATAGCCGACGTATCCCGGAGGCGCACCGATCAGGCGCGACACCGAGAACTTCTCCATGTATTCGGACATGTCGACGCGAATCAGCGCCTCCTCGGATTCGAACAGGACCTCGGCCAGCGACTTGGCCAGCTCGGTCTTGCCCACTCCGGTGGGTCCCAGGAATATGAAGCTGCCGATGGGCCGCTTGGGATCGCGCAGCCCTGCGCGATTGCGCCGGACCGCCCGCGACACCGCCTTGACCGCCTCCTCCTGCCCGATCACACGCGCGCGCAGCGCGTCCTCCAGATGGAGCAGCTTCTCGGTCTCCTCGCGCTCGACCTCGGTGACCGGGATGCCGGTCATGGCGGATACCACCTTGGAGATGTCCTTGGCGGAAACTACCGTCTCGGTGGCCTGCTTGGTCTCGGCCCAGGTCTTGCGCAGATCGTCGAGCTGCTTGCGCAGCTCCTTCTCGCGGTCGCGGTAGCGCGCCGCCTTCTCGAACTCCTGTGCCTGAATGGCGGACTCCTTCTCGCGCGACACCTCCTCGATCTCGCGTTCCATGTCGGTGAGCTCGGAGGGCGCGGTGACCACGGTGAGGCGCGCGCGCGAGCCGGCCTCGTCGATCACGTCGATGGCCTTGTCGGGCAGGAAGCGCTCGTGGATGTAGCGCTCGGACAGGAACACCGCGGCGCGCACGGCGTCGTCGCTGATCTTCACGCGGTGGTGCGCCTCGTACTTGTCGCGCAACCCGAAGATGATCTGGATGGTCTCGTCGCCGGTGGGCGGGTTGACCATGATGGGCTGGAAGCGCCGCTCCAGAGCCCCGTCCTTTTCGATGTACTTGCGGTACTCGTCGAGCGTGGTGGCGCCGATGCACTGCAGCTCGCCGCGCGCCAGCGCCGGCTTGAGCATGTTGGAGGCATCAATGGCCCCCTCCGCGCCGCCCGCGCCCACGATGGTGTGGATCTCATCGATGAAAATGATCACGTCCTCCGCCTGGCGGATTTCGTTGATGATCGACTTGAGGCGCTCCTCGAACTGGCCGCGGTACTTGGTACCCGCCACCACCGAGGCCAGGTCCAGCGTGCAGATGCGGCGGTCCTTGAGGATCTCCGGCACCTTGTTGTCGACGATGCGCTGCGCGAGCCCCTCCGCGATGGCGGTCTTGCCCACACCCGGCTCGCCGATGAGCACGGGGTTGTTCTTCTTGCGGCGGCTCAGTACCTGGATCACGCGTTCGATCTCCGCCTCGCGTCCGATGATGGGATCCAGCTTGTTCTCGCGCGCCATCTGCGTGAGGTCGCGCCCGAACTGGTCCAGGTTTGGCGTGTCGCTCTTTTCCTTTTTGGCCTTGCGCGTCTTCACACTGGTGGTCGGGCCGAGCAGCTTCAAGACTTCCTCGCGCACGCGCTTGCGGTCAACGCCCAGTTCGGCCAGCACCTGCGCGGCCACGCCCTCGCCCTCGCGGATCAACCCGAGCAGGAGGTGCTCGGTGCCGACGTAGTTGTGCCCCAGCAGGCGCGCTTCTTCGATGGCCAGTTCCAGCACGCGCTTGGCGCGCGGCGTAAACGGAATCTCGCCGATGGTCAGCGTGCCGCCCGAGCTCTTGACCATGTTCTCCACCGCCTGCTGGATCTGCTCGAAGTCGAGTTCCAGCTTGGCCAGCACCTTGGCGGCGATGCCCTCTCCCTCGCGCACAATGCCCAGCAGGAGGTGCTCTGTGCCGATGTAGTCGTGCTGGAGGCGGTTGGCCTCATCACGGGCGTAGTAGATGACCTTGCGAACGCGGTCGGTAAATCGATCCTGCATGGGTGCTTTCGTCCTCCGGGTTGCCCTCAGCGGGCGGCGCGTGCAAGCGCCTCGCGAATGGTCTGTGCGCGGGCCACGTCCCGCTGATGCGCATCCATCGCCGTGCCCCTGTGCTGCTGCAGATGGGCCGGCTGGATGTAAACGAGAAGTTCGTTGAGCGTCTGGACCGGGACGTCTGTCACCAGCCCCACCCCCACCCCCAGCCGCACGGCCGAGATCAGGCTCAACGCCTCCTTGGTATTTACGCTACGAGCATAACGAAGAAGGCCATAGGCCCGCCAGACCTTATCTTCGAGCAAGCTCTGTGCCTTGCGGAACAGCATCTCGCGGGAGCGGCGCTCGTATACGATGATCTTGGTCACCATCTCGCGCAGATTCTTCACCAGCACGTCCTCCGGGGTCCCCAGCGCCGCGCTGTTGGACAACTGGAAGAAGTTCCCCATCACTTCCGATCCTTCCCCAAAGAAACCGCGTATGGAATGGTTGAGCTTGCGCAGCGACTCGAGCAATTTGTGGATTTCCTTGCTGTGCACCAGGCCCGGCAGGTGGATCAGCACCGAAACCCGCATGCCCGTACCCAGATTGGTGGGGCAGGCGGTCAGAAAGCCCAGCCGGTCGTTGTAGGCAATCTCCAGCCCGGGCGCGATCTCGTCGTCCAGGTCGTTGGCACGCCGGAACGCGTCTCCCACCTCGAAGCCGGGCGCAAACCCCTGGATGCGCAGGTGATCCTCCTCGTTGATCATCAGGCTGACGCTCTCGTCCTCCACGAAAAGCACCCCGCGATTGGCCGATTGGCCAAGGAATTCGCGGCTGATCAGGTGGCGCTCGGCGAGCAGCTGCCGTTCCAGCGTGGAGATTTCGCCCATCGGCACGTAGCGGCCGTGCGCAAAGGCCCGCGTGGCGCGGGCGGCGTCCAGCGACTTCCGCAGGATGGTGCTGAGTTCCGCGTTGTCGCAGTTATGGGTGAATCGGTGCCCATGGAGGTTGCGTGCGATGCGCACCCGGCTGGAGAGCACGATCTCGTTCTCTTCGCCGTCTCCATCCAGCCACCCCCCCGGCCGGGCGATGATATCGTTCCAGTCGATCGAGCTCATCGTTCCTCTTCGACCTTCGCCTCCAGGTCCTTGATCTCGTCGCGCAGCGCGGCGGCGCGCTCGTATTCCTCGGAGCGAATGGCCAGCGACAGGTCCTCGCGCAACGCCGCCACGCGTTCACGAATGGCTGCGCGTTCGCTCACGCGCACCGCCTTCTTGCCCGCGTGCTGGGTGCTGCCGTGCACGTGGCGCAGCACCGCCACGAGCTGCGCCTCGAACGCCGCGTAGCAGTCCGGGCACCCCAGCCTGCCCACCTTCTTGAAGTCCGAGTACTCGTAGCCACAGGTTGAGCAGCGCACGCGTGAGATGCGGTCCGCGTCGGACTCGGAGGCACTGTCGATGAGGCCGGCCACCAGGTCGCCCAGCCCGTAGTTCCCGGCTTTGTGCACGTCGATACCCTTCTCCTCCGCGCACGCCACACACAGGTTCATCGCGACCATGCTCTCGTTCACGATCTCCGTGTAGTGAACCTTGGCCGGGTTTTTCTTGCAGTTCTGACAGAGCACCATGCTCAACGCTCCACGTCGGAAAGTCGTCCTTCGGCCAGCACCAGCATCCGGTCGGCGAACACACCGAACTGGCGTTTGTGCGTGACGACCACGAAGGTCTTGGCCTCGTCCCGGGCCAGTTCCCGGATCAGGCGGTGGATACCCTCGCCGGTTTCATCGTCCAGGTTCCCGGTGGGCTCGTCGGCCAGCACCACCGCCGGCTCGTTGACCAGCGCGCGCGCGATGGCCACGCGCTGCTGTTCGCCCCCGGACAGTTCCCCGGGCCGGTGGGCGAGTCGCGCCCCCAGCCCCACCCGCTCCAGCCACTGCCTCGCCCGGCGCGCGGCCTCCGCCGTCGACTGCCGGGCCACCAGCCCCGGCATCATCACGTTCTCCAGCGCCGTGAACTCCGGCAGGAGAAAGTGGAACTGGAACACGAACCCGAGGGTCGCGTTCCGGAGCCGGTCCAGAGCGGGGCCCTGCAACCGGTGGATGTTCTCGCCGCGGATGGCAACCTGCCCCGCGTCCGGGCGATCCAGGGACCCCAGGATGTGGAGCAGGGTGCTCTTTCCAACCCCCGATGCCCCGACGATGCAAACCACTTGCCCTTCCGCCACCTCCAGCGAGACATCCCTGAGAACGTCCACCTCCACCCCGGTTCCGCGGTAGCGGCGGCTCAGGCCGTGGGCCTCCAGAATCGGCCTGCCGCTCATAATCTAACCCCATCCGGGGCGGAAAACAACCCCGCGGCGCATATCGGCCAAAAGTATAACATATTGCAATATATTGTGTTACAGATCACGAATGGCCTCCACCGGGGTCAGGCGGCTGGCCTCCCAGCTTGGGTAGACAGTGGCCAGGAAGCAGATGACCACCGAGCTGGCCCCGATCAACAGGAGGTCCGGCCACTGCACCAGGACGGGCAGGGTCTTGATGAAGTACACGTCACCGGGCAGCTGGAGGCGTATGCGGTCCAGAACGGCGCATGCAAGAAGCCCGGTCGCCAGCCCCCCCGCCGTGCCCAGCACCCCGATGGCGGTCCCCTCCAGCATGAAAATGGACATCACCTGGCGGCCCGAAGCACCGATGGAGCGCAGGATGCCGATCTCGCGCCGCTTCTCCATGATGACCATGGTGAGCATCCCCACCAGGTTGAACGCGGCCACCAGGATGATAAGGGTGAGCATGAGGAACATGAGGATCTTCTCGATCTTCATGTAGCTGAAAAGGTTCTGATTGAGCTGTATCCAGTTGTTGGTGCCGTAGTCGCGCATCGAGAGGATATCCTGTACGCGCCCGTCGATCGCTTCGGCGCGGTACATGTCGCGCGTCTGAATGCTCACCCCGCGCAACCCCGTCTCGAAGTCGAACATGAGGGCGGCATCCTGGATGTCCACGTAGACGAATCGCGAGTCGAACTCGTACATGCCACTGTTGAAGAAACCCAGCGCGCGGCAGCGGAACTTCTGCGGCTCGACGTCGGAACCGCGGATCGTGGCCGGCGCGGTGACGATGCTGAACTCCTCCCCCAGCCCGATGCCCAGGTCGAGGGCCAGGTCGAGCCCCAGCACCGCGCCCATGCGCGGCGGGTCGTCCTCGAAGGAACTGGTGTCGAACGAGTCGATGACGGGGCGGATGCTGTCCACCACCGATGAGACGGTGTGCTCCCGGGCCAGATCGATCCCCTTCACCACCACACCGCGCAGCTTGGTGCGCCGGCCGGGGATGACCTCGTAGGCCGCGAGCGCCTCGGAGCGGATGAAGGGCGCGGTGGCAACGATGTCCGGGTCCCGGTGCAGCCGCGCCACCGCGGTATCGACTGCCGCCCACGCCTCGGGAGAGCGCGCGAACACCAGCACGTGGGTGTTGAAACCGACGATGCGCTGGCGCAGCTCGGTCTCGAAGCCATTGATCACCGACAGCACGATGACCAGCGTCATCGTGCCGACGAATACCCCGCCCACCGCGATGGAGGTGATGCGGGATACGAGCGCGGATCGTTTCTTGGTCTGGAGGTAGCGGCGCGCGATGAAGAGCGCGTAACTCATCGGCCTTCCTCGGGCCGCATGTGCGGAAAGAAGATCACGTCGCGGATGGAGTGGCTGTCGGTAAAGACCATGGTGAGCCGGTCGATGCCCATGCCCAGCCCCGCGGCGGGCGGCATGCCGTACTCCAGCGCGCGGATGAAATCCTCGTCCAGCTGGTGGGCTTCGTCGTCGCCCCGCGCGCGGTTCTCCGCCTGCTGCTCGAAGCGGCGGCGCTGCTCGATGGGATCGTTGAGCTCGGAGAAGGCGTTGCCCACCTCGAAACCCGCCACGAAGGCTTCGAAGCGCTCCACCAGCCCGGCCTCGCTGCGATGGTCCTTGGCCAGGGGTGAGAGCTCCCTGGGATAGTCGTAGATGAAGGTCGGCTCCTGCAGGTCCGGCTCCACCGTGGCGCCGAAGACCTCGTCGATGATGCGCGACGCCGGGATGCCCTTCTCCAGCACCACGCCCGCCTTGCGCGCCTGCGCCAGCAGCACCTCGTCGGTCTGGTTCCTGAAGTCCATGCCGGTCTTCTCCTGCAACGCTTCAAAGAAACGCAGACGCTTCCACGGTTTGGTGAAGTCGAGCACGCGCTCCCCGTACTTGACCACGCCG
Organism: Candidatus Krumholzibacteriia bacterium; assembly: GCA_029865265.1. Taxonomy (NCBI): domain Bacteria; phylum Candidatus Krumholzibacteriota; class Candidatus Krumholzibacteriia; species Candidatus Krumholzibacteriia bacterium. The sequence goes on from JAOUHG010000029.1 coordinate 16,842, forward strand.
TCATCGCTGAGCGCCAGCGCGATCACCCGCATCATCTCTTCCACCATGTCCATGTAATCGTTGTAATCGAGGTAGGCCGCGTAGCACTCCATCATGGTGAACTCGGGATTGTGCGAGCGGTCGATACCCTCGTTGCGGAAGTCCTTGGCAAACTCGAACACGCGCTCGAAGCCACCCACCAGCAGCCGTTTCAGGTAGAGCTCGTTGGCGATGCGCAGGTACAGCGTCATGTCGAGCGCGTTGTGGTGGGTGGTGAAGGGTCGCGCCGCTGCGCCGCCGTACAGGGGCTGCAGGATGGGTGTCTCCACCTCCAGAAAGCCCTTGCCGATCAGGAAGCGCCGCATCGTTTCCACCAGCACGCTGCGCTTGCGGAAAACCTCGCGCACCTCCGGATTCACCGCCAGGTCGACGTACCGCTGGCGGTAGCGAATCTCCTTGTCGGTGAGCCCGTGCCACTTCTCCGGCAGCGGGCGCAACGATTTGGACAACACCTCGTAGGAGACCACGCGGATGGTGAGTTCGCCCGTGCGGGTTCGAAACAGCACGCCGCGCACGCCCAAAATGTCACCCAGGTCCAACGATTCGAAACGCGCGAACGCCTCCTCGCCCAGCTCGTCCTTGCGCACGTAAACCTGCATGCGCCCGCTGGAATCCTCCACGTGCCCGAACAGCGTCTTGCCGTGCCCGCGCATGGCCATCACGCGTCCCGCGACGGCCACCTCCGTTTCCGCCCCCGCTAGCGCGGCTTCGGCGGCAAACAGCTCCGCCACCGCATGGCTGACGACGAAGCGGTACGGGTACGGGTTCACACCGGCATCACGCAGCGCCGCCATCTTCTCCACGCGCACCGCGCGCAGCTTCTCGAACCCGCTGACCCCGCGCTCTTCCTGTTCTTCTGTCATCTCCGTCACCTCTCGTCTTCTACTCCGCGAACTTGTGCAGGTACGCCTCGATGAACGCGTCCAGGTCGCCGTCCAGCACCGCCTGCGTGTTGCCGGTCTGGAAATCGGTGCGGTGGTCCTTGACCAGCGTGTAGGGGTGTAGCACGTAGGAACGAATCTGGCTGCCCCACGCGATCTCCTTCTGCACTTCCATCATCTTGTTGATGCGCGCCTTCTCCTCCTCCTGCTTCTTCGCGTACAGGCGCGCGCGCAGGATCTTCATGGCGTTTTCGCGATTCCTGCCCTGCGAGCGTTCGTTCTGGCACTGCACCACGATGCCGCTGGGGATATGGGTGATGCGCACCGCGCTGTCGGTCTTGTTGACGTGCTGCCCGCCCGCACCGCTGGCACGGTAGGTATCTATGCGAAGATCCTCGTCGCGGATGTCCACCTCGATCTCCTCCTCGATCTCGGGATACACGAACACGGAGGCAAACGACGTGTGACGGCGGTGCGCCGCGTCGAAGGGTGACAGGCGCACCAGGCGGTGCACGCCCGATTCCGCCTTCATGCGCCCGAACGCGAAGGGCCCCTTGATCTCCAGCGACGCGCCCTTGACACCCGCCTCTTCGCCGGGCGTCATGTCCAGCACACCCACGCTGTAACCGTGGCGCTCGCAGAACCTGGTGTACATGCGCAGCAGGATCTCGGCCCAGTCCATCGACTCGGTGCCGCCCGCACCGGAGTGGATGGTGACGATGGCGTTGCGCGCGTCGTCGGGACCGGAGAGCAGCATGGCGGTTTCCTGCTCCGCCACCAGCGCTTCCAGGTCCTCCAGTTCCGCCGCCACGTCGGCCAGCACCGAGGCGTCGTCCTCGTCGCGCGCCATCTTGAGCAGTTCGGCGGCGTCGGACAGCCGCGTCTCCATGTTCTGCAGTGGTTCCAGACGGGTGCGCAACTCCCTGGACTCCCGCACCGCGGTATCGGACGTCTTCTTGTCGGACCAGAAATCGGGGTCGTTCATGCGCGCCGTGAGCTCGGCCAGGCGCGCCTCAAGGACAGGAGCGTCAAAGACACTCCTTGAGTTTGCGGGCTCGCTCGGTCAGCGAATTCAGATGATCGACGACTTCGTGTGCAGCTTTCATGAATTGGACTCCGCATCCAGTGCGGCGGCCACGCGGTCGCCGACATCCTTGAGGACCGAGGAAAGATCCCGCCCAGTATCGACCACCGCGTCCGCTTTGTAAAAATGTTTTTCCATGTCCTGCTGTCGCGCGAGTCGTGCGCGCACATCCGCCTCCACCCACCCCCCCTTGGCCATGATCCGGGCCAGGCGGATCTGCGGGTCACAGGTCAGGCCGATCAGCATGTCGAAGTCGAACGGCATCGCCACCTCGAACAGCAGCGCGGCGTCGACCACCGCCACCCGCGCGCCCGCCTCCCGGGCCGCCTCCACCGCCACCGCGCAGCGCGCCATGACCGCCGGGTGCACGATGGCGTTGAGCCGCGCCAGGAGGGCGGGGTCGGCGAACACCCTGCGCCCCAGGCGCAGGCGGTTCACGGACCCGTCCGCGTTGAAAACGCCCTCGCCGAACGCCTCGCGCAGCCGCGACAGCACCGCGGCGTCCTCCGCCAGTGCGGCGTGGGCCACCCGGTCCGCGTCGATGTGCACCCCCCGGAAGCGTTCCGCGAGGTAGCGCGCGATTGTGGACTTTCCCGTCCCCGAGCCACCGGCAATGCCGACCACGATCATGCGTCCTCCATCAGTGTGCCTCGAGCCAGTTGGCGCCGCTGCCCATGTCTACCCGCAGCGGGACGTCCAGGTCCATGGCCGACTCCATGCATTCGCGCACCAGCTTGCTCACCGCGTCCAGTTCAACCGCGGGGACGTCCAGCAGCAGTTCGTCGTGCACCTGCAGGATGAGGCGCGCGCCCAGGCCACGCAAGCGCAGTTCGCGGTCCACCGCCAGCATGGCGAGCTTGATGATGTCCGCCGCGGTCCCCTGCACGGGCGTGTTCACCGCGACGCGCTCGCTGAAGGCGCGCGCGCCCGGGTTGCTGCTGTCGATGTCGGGCAGCCGGCGCATGCGGCCCAGCAGCGTGGTCACCGCCTTGTCGCGCCGCGCCGCAGCGATGGTGTCGTCAATGAAGCGCTTCACGCCTGGATAGGAACGGAAATAGTCGTCGATGAACTGGCGCGCCTCGGCGGTCTCGATACCGAGCGACTGGGCGAGACCGCGTGCGCCCATCCCGTACACGATGCCGAAGTTGACCACCTTGGCATGCCCGCGCATTTCATCCGTCACCTGCTCCGGCGCCACCTTCATCACGCGTGCCGCCGTTGCGCGGTGCACGTCCACGCCCTCTCGGAACGCCTGTTGCAACGCCGCATCGCCCGACAGGTGCGCGAGGATACGCAGCTCGATCTGCGAGTAGTCGGCGTCGAGCAGCACCCAGCCGGCCTCCCGCGCCACGAAGGCGCGCCGGATCTCCCGGCCTTCCGGGGTGCGGATGGGAATGTTCTGCAGGTTGGGGTCGGAACTCGACAGGCGCCCGGTGGTTGCCACGGCCTGGTTGTACGAGGTGTGCACACGCCCCGTTTCCGGATGGATGAGGCGCGGCAGTGCATCCACGTACGTGCCCTTGAGCTTGATGAGCTGGCGCCACTCCAGCAGCAGATTGACCACCGGGTGTTGTCCGGCAAGCCCTTCCAGCACGTCCGCGTCGGTCGAGTATCCGGTCTTGGTGCGGCGGGCCGGCTTGAGCTTGAGCCGCTCGAAGAGCACCTCACGCAGTTTCGCGGTCGACGCAATATTGAACTGCTCGCCCACACTGGCGTACACGGCCGCCTCGAGATCGGCGATGCGCGCACCGTAACGTTCGGCGAGTTCCCCCAGGAACGCCGCGTCCACGCGCACTCCCGTCATTTCCATGCGCGTGAGGAGTCCGGAGAGCGGCATCTCCACGTCGTGGAACAGCGAACGCACCTCCGAGGCCTCGATCAACGGCGCAAAGGTCTCCTTCAGGCGCCAGGTGTAGTCGGCGTCCTCACACGCGTACTCCACCACCCGGTCGAGTGCGACGCGGCGAATGTCCTTCTCGCGCGTGCGCCGGTCGAAGAGTGCCTCGAACGGAATCATCTCGTGGCCGAGTTCCTCCTTCGCCAGTGCGTTGAGCCCGTGGCTGCGCCGCGCGGGATCCAGGGTGTACGACGCCACCATGGTGTCGAACACAATGCCGCCCAGCGGCAGACCCGCCCGCGCCAGCGCGATGGCGTCGTACTTGATGTTCTGCCCGATCTTGCCCGGCCGCTCGGCCGCCAGCACCGGCCCCAGCACGCGCCGCACGTCGTCCGGGGCGAGGCCGGGCGCGCGCGCCGCCGGCAGCAGCCCCAGCGTGCCGGGTTCGTCCAGGTCGCTGCAGAGCGGCACGTACCAGGCCTCTCCCGGTGCCGTCCCCACCGCGATACCGGCCAGAACCGCGCGCATGGCATCGAGGCTGGAGGTCTCCACGTCGATGACGATCTCCTCGCGGCCGGCGAGGTCGCACGCCAGCGCTTCCAGCGCCAGCACGGAATCCACGCACCTGTAGCGAACCGGAATCCGGGCGGCGGGCGCGGTCTGCGCGCGCACCGGTTCCTGCGCCGGCGGATCCGCCGCCGTCACGCGCGTTTCCGCAGCGAATAGTTGCCCCTTCATGCGTTTGAACTCGAGGCGATCGATGAGCCGCTCGAGCGCCGGTGTGCGGTGCTCACCGCGCACGAACGCCTCCAGTCCCAGCGCGACGGGAACATCCTCACGCAGGCGCACCAGGTCGCGCGAAGCGAGCGCGGACGCGCGCCCCTCCAGCAGGCGGCGGCGCACAGATGGTTTCTCGATGTCGTCGAGGTGCTGGTAGATCGCATCCAGCGATCCAAAGCGCTGCAGCAGCGTGTTGGCGGTCTTCTCGCCGATGCCGCGCACACCGGGAACGTTGTCGCTGGCGTCACCCACGAGCGCCAGGTAATCCACGAATTGCTCCGGGCGCAGCCCGGTGAGTTGCAGCAATCCGGCCGCATCCAGTTCGTTCTCCAGGACGACCCCCTTGCCGGGGCGGATGACGTGCACGCGGTCGTCGATGAGCTGCAGCAGGTCCTTGTCGCCGGACACGATCTTCACCTCGACGTCGTCACGCCAGCGTCGCGCGAGGGTGGCGATGATGTCGTCCGCCTCGAAGCCGGGCGCCTGCAGCCACGCCAGTCCCATGGCGTCGAGGGCCTCGAACATGACCGGCAGCTGCGCGACCAGCCCCTCGGGCATCTCCGGGCGATGGGCCTTGTAGTCCTCGAACTGTTCGTGGCGGAAGGTGGCCTCGCGGCTGTCGAAGGCCACGGCGATGTACTCGGGCGAGTACTTCGAGAACAGGGTCAGCAGCGTGTTGAGAAAGCCATACACTGCGCCCGTCTCCTCGCCCTGGGAGTTGCGCAGCGGCGCGCCGGCGAACGCAAAGTACGACCGGTACGCGAGTGCGTGTCCGTCCACGAGAAAGAGAGCCACGGTTCCCCCGGGGTTGCCGTCAGCAGCGGCGATAGAGCCGGTTGTGTTCGATGTACGCGGACACGGCCGCGGGCAGCGCGTCCCCGGGCGCGGTGCCTTCAGCCAGGGCCGCGCGCACCGCGCTCGACGAGACATCGACGCGCGGCGATTCGAAGACCACCAGTGCCGCGGGCCCGTCGACGGGCACGCGCACCGGTCGACCGTCGCGCGGAAACACCACCAGCGTGCACAGCCCCAGGATCTCCCGCGGCTGGTGCCACGCGGCCAGATCCGCGAGGCTGTCGGCGCCCATGATGAAGTAGAGGTCCGCGCCGGTCCGCGCGGACGCCGCCCTGAGAAGATCCACGGTGTACGAAGGCGCGCTGTCCAGCTCGATCCCGGTCAGCGCGAGGCCGTCCTCGCCCTGGATGGCGGCGAGGGTCATGGCGCGCCGGTGCGTCCACGCGCTCAGCGGTTCGTCCCGCTTGTGGGGCGGATGCGGTGCGGGCGAAAAGAACACTCGATCCAGGCCCAGCACCTCGCGCGCCGCTGCCGCCATGCGCACGTGCCCGCGGTGCGGAGGGTCGAAGGTGCCGCCCAGGACGCCGATGCGCGCGCCGCGCCAGTCCTCACCGGCCGCGCGGTTCACCGGCGCGCCTCGCGGATCTTCGTCTCCGCCTGTTGGCGGATGCCCGCGTCGCCGGGATACTCCAGCAGGCGCGTGTACTGGCGGATGGCCTCCTCGTTCTCGCCGCGGCGCAGGAGGATGTCTCCCTTGAGCAGCAGGGCCTGGGCCCAGTAGCGGTTGTCGGGGTAGTTCTCGATGATCTTGTCGCAGTAGATCATCGCCGCGGCACCGTGCTTCTGGCGATAGTACCAGCGCGCGGCGGCGTACTCCTTCTGGGCCAGCCGCTCGTTGATCTCGCGCACATACTTCTCCACCTCGTCCGCGTACTCCCCCTCGGGAAACGTCTGCCGGTACTGGTTGAAGCGGCTCAGGGCGTCGAAGCTCTTCTGCTGGTCACGCTGCGAGCGCGGCGCCTGATTCCAGTAGCACACGCCGATCTTGAAGAGCGCGTCGTCAACGTACTCGCTGTAGCCGTAGTTGCTGATCACCACCTGGAACTCGACCGCCGCCAGCGAATAGTCGCGGTCTTCGAAGTGCGTCTCCGCCAGCATGTACTGCGCGAAGTCCGCGCGCTCGTGGCCCGCGTAGCGCTCGAGGAACTGCTGGTAGAGCGCGGCGGCCTGGATGTACTTGCCCCGCGTCTGGTAGTCCTGCGCGCGCTCCAGCACCGCGTCGGGGGTGGCGGGAACCTTGGGCATGCCGCCCACGCAACCGGAGACGACAGCCAGCGCAACCGCGAAGAGCACCGCAGTGCGCAGACGGATGCGGCGTCGCGTCATCGCAACCCCGCCTCCTGCAGCGCCTCGATGCGCGCACGGGCCCGCTCCACCACGCGGCCGGGATCGCCGCGATCACTGCGTATGATCTCGTTGTACGCCGCGTAAGCCCCCGCCGCGTCACCCGATGCCTCGCAGGCCTCGCCCAGAAGATAGCGCGCCTTCTGCTGGAGCGACCGGTTTGCGGTCGACTCCACCAGCGCGGTCGCCAGCTCGATGGACTGTGCGTATTCGCCCGCATCGTACGCGGCCTGCGCCTGATCGAACGACAGGTCGTCGAGGCGCGCTCCCGCACGGCCGGCCTCGCTTCCGCGCGGGAACTTCTTCACCAGCGTCTCCATGGTTGCGCGCGCCTTCTCCGGTTCGTTCAGTTCCACCCAGCACTCGGCCAGGCGCGCGTATGCGGCTTCGCACGCCGAGCTGTCCGGGTAGGCCGCGATTGCCGCCTCGTAGAGGTGCGCGGCGCCGGCGTAGTCCCGGTCCGCCAGGCACACGTCGGCCACCGCGAAGCGGTGGCGCCCGAGGTCGACGTCCGGATCGAACTGGCTCGCCTTGCGCATGCGCCGCGCCGCGTCGGAGGTGCCCGGCTTTGCCTCGGCCTGTTCCATCAGGAACAGCGCCGCCTGATCCGCGAACCCATCATCCCCGTCGACGGCACGGTCGAACTCGGCGAACCCCTCACGGTCGCGCCCGATGCCCACCAGGCCCACGCCGTGGTAGAAATGAATGACAGGGCGGTCGTCGCCGGTGCGGATCGCGTGCCGGCTCAGCCCCACCATCTCCTTGTAGTCGCCGCGCTCGCGCGCCTGCTTCAGCTTGCCCACCGTTCCGCCCCCGCCGCACGCGGATACCGCGAGCAGGGCGGCAACGGCGAGCGTCAGCCGGCGCGCCAAACCCGCCTCCGGGAGCGTGAGTGTGCCAGACCGCCTAGTTGTCACTCTGATTGGCGAAGAACAGATAGATGAGTCCCGCCACGATGGCGGTGACAAACACCGGCTCGACGTACTTTCCCCACCCGCCGGGCGGCAGCGCGGGCCGGACGAACGCGTAGGTTCCACTCTCGATGCGCGCGGCGTCGTCCTTGTCGAATTCGTCACTGTGCGAACGTTGCGCTTCACCCGTCCACAGCACCTCACCGCTGTCCCCGTCGCTGAGGGTTGCGAACACGCGCACCGACGCCGTGCGGCGGATCTTCCGGCCGCCGACCATGTGGGAACGATACGCATCCGGGTACGCAATCTCGAACGCCGTGTTCTGAAAGCGGAGCACCAACGAGCCGGGGGCGGGCGGCGGCATCGTACCGTCCGGCGTGGAGAGCGAGTCCAGGGCTGCGTTGCCGGTTTTCCCGGGCGCCGCGGGACGAGCCGCAAGCACCGTGCGCACGCCGGCACGACGCAGTTCGTCGGTAAAGACGTTGCCGACGAAGACGTAGTCCTCGCTGTTTGCGAACGGCCGCACTTCCAGTGTGCGGTCTCCCACCGAGGAACTGAATTTCCCGTACAGTTCGCTGGCAACCTCCGCGGTGAGCTGCGTCATCAGGTCGAGGTTGCTCGCCACCGACTCGGCCGCCCGTACTCCACGCGCGCAAACCACCGCCGCAATCAGCGCGCACACGGCCGCAACTCCGGCAATATCCCCCAACAGTCCGTTCCTGGATGCAACTCGCACGTGGTACTCCTTAACTGATCGATGCGGGGAGGGCCTCACCGCGCAGGTCGAACACATCGGTATCCTGAATGCGAACCTCGACGAATTCCCCCGGCGGAGTGTCACCGTCCAGGTAGACCTCGCCGTCGATGTCCAGTGCCTGCCCGTAGAAGCGCCCGGCCCGGGTGCAGGCGTCGTACTCGGTCTCGTCCGGCTCCACCGTCCGATCGACCAGCACGCGCAGGGTCTTGTCCCGGAATCGGGCACGCGCCCCGAAGGACGCCGCCTCCTGCACCGCCGACAGTTCGGCGGCCCTCTCCGACGCAACGGCGGCGGTGTCCGCGGCGGCCAGGGGTGCCGCCTCCGTGCCCGGCTCCGGAGAATAAGGAAACACCCCCAGAGAATCAAACTCGAAATCCGAGAGGAAGTTCTTGAGTTCCTCGAACTCCGTCTCGGTTTCACCGGGGAAACCGGCGATTACCTCGCTGCGAATGACGGCGTCCGGGAAGGCGGCGCGGATGTCACCGATCAGCTTCTCCACGTGCGGCCGGTCGTAGGAACGCTTCATGAGTTCCAGCACGCGCGACGAGGCGTGCTGTACCGGCATCTCCAGGTAGCGGCACACCGATGGGTGTTCGAAGAGGCGTGCGATATGATCCACGGTGACACCCGCCGGGTGCAGGTAGAAGATGCGAATCCACTCCACGCCGGTGCCGGTGAGCCGGTCCACGACGTCCGCAAAACGCGTGGCGCCGTCGCGGTACGAAACGATGTCCTGCGCCAGCAGCGTCACCTCTCGCACGCCGCGCGCCACCAGCCCGTCTACCTCGCGCACGATGGCGTCGGCGCTGCGCGACACCTGGCGCCCGCGGATGATGGGGATGGCGCAGAAGGTGCACGAGCGATTGCAGCCCTCGGCAACCTTCACGTAAGCGGTATGGGCCGGGGTGAGAAGCTCGCGTCCCTCCATGCCGGCAAAACGGTCCGCGTCGCCCAGGGCGATGGTGCGCGCGAGCGGAGCGTCCGTCTGCCAGGACGCAAACAACTCGGGCAGGCGCCCGTGCGCACCGGTGGGCAGGAAGTGATCCACCCAGGGCAGCGTCGACTCGAGGTCCTCCTGGCGGTGGCGCGGCAGGCAGCCCATCAGGATGAGCCGCGGCCGGCGTGCCCCCCGCTTGTAGCGCGCGAGACGCCGCGTCTCCTCCACCGTCTCCTGCCACGACGCGTCCAGAAACGAGCACGCGCCCACCATCAGCACGTCGGCCGCGCGGGGATCAGCGGTGATCTCGCAGCCGCTGCCGCGCAACACGTGGTGCGTGGCCTCGCTGTCCACGAGGTTCTTGGGGCAACCGAGGGTGACGATGTAGGCCTTCACGATATCACCGCGCCGGTGGGGTTAGTCATGCGGGTGCGCCGCGTCCTGGTACACCTCGCGCGGCTTCGAGCCGTCGGGCGGTCCGACGATTCCCTGCGTCTCCAGCTGGTCGAGCAGTCGCGCCGCGCGCGAGTAGCCGACGTGCAGCTTGCGCTGCAACAGCGACGTCGAACCTTGCTTGAACGCGACCACGATGTTGCGCGCGTCGTCGAAGAGCGGATCCAGATCGCCGCCCGCCTCCGCGGAACCCGCGCGGCCGTCGGAGAGATCCAGCGACGATGGATCGAAGCGGTATGCCTTCCAGTGCTGGATGAGGTGTTCGATTTCAGGCTCCGACACCCACGCGCCATGCAGGCGTGCCGGCTGCGGGTGGTGCGCGTCCAGGTAGAGCATATCGCCCTTGCCCAGCAGCTTGTCCGCACCGATGGTGTCCAGGATGGTGCGGGAGTCCACCTTGGTGGCGACGCGGAACGCGATGCGGGTGGGAAAGTTCGCCTTGGTCTTGCCCACGATCACATCCACCGAAGGGCGCTGCGTGGCGAGCACCATGTGGATACCCGCGGCGCGCGCCATCTGCGCGAGGCGCGTGAGCAGCGACTCGATGTCCACCCCCTTGGCCAGCGCCAGGTCGCCCAGTTCGTCCACCACCAGCACGATGTACGGCAGCCGCTCCAGCGCGGGATCGTCGCTCTTGAGCATGGCGATCTTGGCGTTGTAGCTCTCCAGGTTGCGCACGCCGTGGCGACGGAACAACTCGTTGCGGCGTCCCATCTCCGCAACCAGGAACTCGAGCACGCGCGCCGCTTCCTTGGGGTCGGTGATCACGGGGTGGAGCAGGTGCGGGATCCCGTTGTATTGCGACATCTCCACCATCTTGGGGTCCACCAGCAACAGTTGCACGTCGCTGGGACGGTAGTGGAGCAGAATGCTGGCGAGCAGCGCGTTGAGGCACACGCTCTTGCCGGATCCGGTGGTGCCGGCAATGAGAAGATGCGGCGCCTCGCACAGATTCATCAGGAACGGCTTGCCCACCACGTCCACCCCCACGCCGATCATGACACCCTTGAGGCGCTGCGTCTCGGTGACCTCGCTCAGCACCTCGTACAGGTATACCGTGCGCGCCTTCGGGTTGGGCATCTCGATGCCGACCACCGCGCGCCCCGGGATGGGTGCGATGAGCCGGATGCTGCGCGCGCGCATGGCAAGCGCGAGGTCGTCGCTGCGACTCACGATGTCCTTGATGCGCACGCCCGGCGCGGGCTCGAACTCGAACGTCGTCACCACAGGGCCGTGGTGCACGGCGGTCACCTTGCCCTGCACGCCGAACTGGTTGAGCTTCTCCTCCAGCACACCGCTCCAGTTGCGCAGGTCGTCGCGGGTGAACGTGGCGCCGGTGTCGACGGGTTGTTCGAGGATCGAGAGCGGCGGCAGCGACGCGTCGCTGATGGGGGTGGTGGGCGCATCGCCGTCCGCATCCGGGGCACGCCGCCGGGCGCGTGGCTTTGGCTCCGGCCGCGGGGGCTCCGCAATGGCAATGTCGGGCTCACGACGCCGCTTCTTCACCGCCTCCGCCGGCTCGTCCCACAGGCTGGCGGTGGAGGCGCCGCGCACCGGCGCGGGGTCGGCGGCGGCCTCTTGCGGCAACGCGGGCGCGTCGTCCTCATCGCCTGCAGAGCGCTCCACCGCGCTCTTCACGTAGTCGCGCATGACTTCCCGCCGGCGCGCGAAGGCCGCGCGCGCGCCTTCAAACGCCTCGCGCGAGCGCAGCGCCAACCCGCGCGCAGCCGCGCCCACCCAGTTCAGGATGTGCGCCTCTCCCAGTGCCAGTAGCAACACCGTCGCGACCAGCACGATGGCCGCGCCCACTTCGCCGAATACCGCGCTCAAACCCGCCGCCACCCCGTCCCCCAGCCAGCCGCGCAGGGAGATTGCGTCGCGCGTGACCGGCGAGACCGCGAAGAACGCGTTCAACAGCACGACGGCCACGAAGCCCTTCAGCGCCACCCGGCGCACCGGCGCTTCCGCGTCGCGCGCCAGTGCGATGGCGAGGCCGGCGAGCAGTATGGGCACGGACCACGCCAGCAGGCTGCCGAACAGGCGCACAACCAGGAACGCGAGCGCCGAGCCGAAGGGTCCGGTGTGGTTGTCGACCCGCAGAACAGGCGCGGAGGAATCGAACGGCCAGTCGAAGGGCGTGGCGCTGCCCAGGCCAACCGCGAGGAACACCGCCACGGCCAGCAATGCGATGGTCAGGAATGCGCGTGCGCGATCGGTCACGGCCAGATTCACCCGGGAAACGTCGGACTTTCGCACGCGGCTACCGGACCTCCGCCGGCACCTGCAGCGTCAGCGTCTGTCCGTCCCACTGGTAGCCCTCCAGGAACCGCGTGCTGAGCTCACCCTGCTGGAAGCGTGGCTCACGCAGGATGGCCTTCTGGAAATCGATGGTACTCTTGACGCCGTCGACCACGCACTCCTCCAGCGCGCGCAGCATTCGCCGCACCGCTTCGTCGCGGCTGAGGCCGTGGCAGATGACCTTGGCGATCATCGAGTCGTAGAACGGCGATATGTTGTAGCCCTGGTAGACGTGCGAATCCACCCGCACGCCCATGCCCCCGGGCAGGTGCACGAAACCGACGCGGCCCGGGCAGGGCATGAAATCCTTCACCGGATCCTCGGCGTTGATACGGCACTCGATGGCGTGGCCCACGAAGCGGACATCCTTCTGGGAGAACGACAGCGCCTCCCCCGCGGCCACGGCGATCATCTCCTTGATGAGATCGCGGCCGGTGACCATCTCGGTGACCGGGTGCTCCACCTGGATGCGCGTGTTCATCTCCATGAAGAAGAACTCATTGCCCTGCACCAGGAACTCCATGGTCCCGGCCGAGGTATAGCCCATGGCGCCCGCGCCCTGCACCGCCGTTGACAGCAGCCGCTCACGCGTCTGTGGCGCCAGTCCCATGCAGGGCGATTCCTCGATGAGCTTCTGATGGCGGCGCTGGATGGAACACTCGCGCTCCCCCAGGTGCACCACGTTGCCATGGGTATCCGCCAGCAGCTGCACCTCCACGTGGCGCGGCGCCGGAAGGTACTTCTCCACGTAGACGGCCGGGTTGCCGAACGCACTTTCCGCCTCCGCCCGGGCGATGAGCAGCGCGTTGGCGAGATCATCGGCATCGCGTGCCACCCGCATGCCGCGCCCGCCCCCACCCGCGGCCGCCTTCACGATAACCGGATAGCCGATCTCGGCGGCGATGGCCAGCGCCTCGTCCTCCTCGGACACAGCGCCGTCGGAACCAGGAATGACGGGCACGCCCGCCTGCTTCATCATCTCCTTGGCCAGGGACTTGTTGCCCATGCGTTCGATGGCCGACGGCGACGGGCCGATCCAGCCGATGCCGCACGAGACCACCGCCTCGGCGAACTCGGAGTTCTCGGAGAGAAACCCGTAGCCGGGGTGGATGGCCTCCGCGCTGGTGATCTCGGCGGCGGAGATGATGCGATTCAGATTGAGGTAGCTCTGCCCGGGGGGATTGGGCCCGATACAGACCGCCTCGTCCGCAAAGCGGACGTGCAGCGAGTCGATGTCCGTCTCGCTGTGCACGGCGACCGTCTGGATGCCCAACTCGTGACACGCGCGCATGATACGCAGCGCAATCTCGCCCCGGTTTGCGACGAGAATCTTCGTAAACATGGGCTCAAACGTACCACAGCGCGGGACGTCTTGTTAATGCGGATCTTGGCCGCCGCCCGGTCAGGTCTTGCCGGTGCCGGCGGGCTCTTCCTGCTTCTGCTCGAAGCCCTTCCACGACTGGTCGCTGGTGGCCTGGATGCCCTTGAGGCGCAGTGTGAGTTCGTGCGGCTTGGAGCTTGCGCGCAGCGCGTCGTCCAGGGTGATGATCCCGTCCTGGTAGAGCTTCATGAGCGCCTGGTCGAAGGTCTGCATCTGGTGCGTGGTGACACCCTCGCGCATGGCCTGGGTCAGAAGGGCGGTCTTCTCGGGGTTGATGATGCACTCGCGCACCGTCCCGGTGGTGACCAGCACCTCCACCGCGGCCACGCGCCCGCCGCCGTCGGCGCGGCGCACCAGGCGCTGCGAAATGACCGCCTGCAGCGTCGAGGCCAGCAGATACCGGATCTCCTGGTGATGGTGGGGCGGGAAGAAGGAGATGATGCGGTTGATGGTCTGGGGCGCGTCCACCGTGTGCAGCGTGCTGAGCACGAGGTGCCCGGTGTCCGCGGCCTTGAGGGCGATTTCCATGGTCTCGGCGTCACGAATCTCGCCGATCATGATGCAGTTGGGATCCTGGCGCAGGATGTGGCGCAGCGCCTCGTGGAAGGACGCGGTGTCGCTGCCCACCTCGCGCTGGTTGACGATGCTCTTGTCGTCGCGGTGCAGGAACTCGATCGGGTCCTCGATGGTGATGATGGACGCGTTCAGGTTCTGGTTGATGGTGGAGAGCATCGCGGCCAGGGTGGTCGACTTGCCGCTGCCCACCGTGCCGGTGACAAGGATGAGTCCGCGCGGCTTGACCGCGAGTTCGGAGATGATCTGGGGCAACCCCAGCTCTTCGACTTTTTTGATGTTCACCGGAACATGCCGGAACACCATGACGATCGAGCTTCTCTGCACGTAGAAGTTGGCGCGGAACCGTGCAAGACCGGTAACGCCAAATGCAAAATCGACTTCCCGCGTGCTCTCGAACTTCTCTCGCTGCAGCGGGGTGAGGATCTTGCGGGCCACCTCCTCCATCTCGCGGGGCGTGGGCGCCGGGAAGGTCATTCGCTGCAGTTTGCCGTTCACCCGGACCACGGGGGGAATGCCGGGCTTGATGTGGAGGTCCGAGGCCCCCATCTCGATCATCTTTTCAAGGAGCTGCTTGATGTTCATCCGAACGCCCTCCACCGAACACGTAACTTATTTTGTTTCAATTAGAAACAATGGCTGACCGTACTCGACGGGCTGCCCGTTTTCGGTGAGGACGCGGCGAATGACTCCGTTGAAATCTGAGCCGATCTCGTTCATCAGCTTCATCGCTTCGACGATACAGACGGTCTGGCCGACCGCCACGGTCTGGCCAATTTCGGCGAAGGGTTCGGAGCCTGGCGCCGGTGCTCGGTAAAACGTGCCGACCATCGGTGACTTGATCTGTTTCAAGTTTGATGCCAGCTTCTCCTCGCCCCCGGCCTCCCCCGCGTCGTCCTCCGACCCGGCCACCTGGGGCGACGGGTGCGGTGCGGGCGCGGGCGGCTGCCCGGCGGCAACCCCGTGGAAGAGCGCGGAACCGCCCTTCGAAATCCGGATCCGCTTGCGGCCGTGCGACACCTCGAGCTCGTTGATGCCGCTCTCCTCCACCAGCCGAATGAGCTCCTCGATTTCCTGCTTGCGCATCTGCACCTCCTCGCGATCAGCGTCGCTAGACGCGGGTGACGTACTTGCCGGTGCGGGTGTCGATGCGTATCACGTCACCCTCGTTGACGAACAGTGGCACCTGCACCACCAGGCCGGACTCGAGCGTCGCCGGCTTGGACGCACCCTGGGCGGTATCGCCGCGGACGCCGGGTTCCGACTGCCGGATCTCCATCTCGACGAAGTTCGGCAGCTCGATGGTCAGCGGCTTGTCACCGTCCATCAGGATATCGATATCCATGTTTTCCTTCAGGTACAACTTCACGTCGTCGAGCATCTTCTCCGGAAGCTCGATCTGCTCGTACGACTCCTTGTCCATCATGTGATACGTGCCGCCCGACGCATAGAGATACTGGTAGGTCTGCCGCACCACCCGCACCTCCTGGATCCTCTCGCCCGAGCGGAAGGTCTGGTCCTTGACCTGGCCGGTCAGGAGGTTCTTCAACTTGGTTCTCACGAAGGCCCCGCCCTTGCCGGGCTTCACATGCTGAAACTCAACCACGGTCCAGTACGCGCCATCCTGGGACATGATCAATCCGTTGCGAATGTCACTGGTGTCGGCCATCCCTCTATCTCCTTGATATGATGATTATTATGTCCCCGGGCGGGGGTATTTTCCGCCGCGATTCTAACCGCCGCGCGGCCGGCGGTTCCAGCAATATCTTGGCCCCGCCCCTGGGCAGGGCCGTACAGCGAATGGCTTGAAGGATAACGACTTGCGCTCTGGGGGCTCAGTCGGAGACGCTGCGCAGCCAGCGCTTGAACTGCTCGTAGCTGCGAGACTCGTCTATCCGGCCGCCCGCCGCAGGGCGCGGCACCGGGGCGGGTGAAGGGCTCGCAGGGGCCCGGGGCGGCTCGGCGGACGCCGTCGCCGCGGGGGCGGATGGCCTGGGGACATCCGGCGCAACCGGCTCCGGATGTTCCGCGCTCGACTGGAGTGCCGAAATCTTCCGCCTCAAGTCGTCGTTGTCGGGCTGGCGGCGCAGAACCTCGCGGTAGATGCGCATGGCCTTGTCCCGGTAACCCTGGGTGGCGTAGATGTCCGCCAGCGTGATGGTGGCAATCTCGTCGGTCGTCGAGGCGTCCTCGCTCAGCGTGATCGGGGCGCCCTCGAAGTCGTCCGCTTCTTCGCCAACGTCCGGGGACGGGGTGGACGGTGCAGCAGCCGGCACTTCCCGGAAGGTGGGGGCGACATCCGGCAGCTCGCCGGTGATGGTGACGTCCGTCACGCGGGTGGTCGAGGGACGCACCTCGTCGAGACGGCGCTTGATGTCCCGGTCCTCCGGGTCGAGCACCAGGATGTGCTCGAAGCACGCGCGTGCCGCACCCGTATCGCCGCGCTCGGAGAGGATGATTCCGATGAACTTCAGCGCCACGAGGTTGTTGGCGTCGAGTTCCAGAACACGGCGGAAGGACGCCTCCGCCTGCTCCGGCATTTCGGCGTCGTACTGGCTCTTGCCCTGCACCACGTAGCCGCTCGCGTACTCCGGGTTCGCGACGAGGCCCTTGCGGCAGATGTCGAGCGCCTCATCCAGCATGCCCGCCTTGCGGCAGGCGTCGGCCAGCGGGGCGAAGACGGTGCTGTGGGGCGCGCGCCGGAAGCGATCGAACAGTTCGTCGATCTCGGGGTTCTGCGTCTGAAACGGCTGTGTCATGCGACGGCTCCGGCTCCGGTCCGGATGCTTTTGCGCCCCCGCGGGGTCTGCCGGCGATGGTATTCCGTCCGGTCCGCGTTCGGGGGCAGGGTGCGCGAATTCGCTCAACTAATTTAACTGCAATATCTTACAGCTCTACGCAACCCGTTAGAGGCGTTGGAATCCGCGTCGGCAATGCACCAACCGTGCCAAGGCCGGGGGCCGCTACTGGTAGCGGAACGTCTCCGCCAGCGCGTGCAGTTCGCGCACCAGCGAGGTCTTCTCACGGCCTGGAGCGTAGACCAGGCAGTCCACCGCCCACAACAGTTTTGCGTCCTTGTCCCACACGAAGTAGGTCTCGAAGTACCCACCCGCCATCGAAAACTCGTCGTTGTACCAGTACCCGTTCATGCGCAGGGCGGTGTACTCGCCGAGCCGGGTGTAAGCGTAGCGCACGCGGTTCCGCTCCATCTGGTCGCCATCGTACACGCGCCGCACGTAGTCCGCACGAAAATCGAAGAGCTCGTCGGTGTTGTACAGCGAGGGGGCGTGGTCCCATTCCTTCCAGAACACCCCCAGCACCCGGGGCGGGGATTCGCGGTGCAGCTCCACGCCGGGCGGATTCTCCCCCTCCCGGAAGAGCGTGTACAGTGTCGGTACTTCGATGAAGAAACCCCAGTGCCGGCGGAACTCCTCGCTCTGCGCCGCGCGCCTTCGCTGCAACATGTAGCGGCGCAGGCGTTCGCGGCAACTCGCGTCGATGATCTCGGAGATCTCCTCGCCCCGCGCCTTCAGCACCTCACGCAACGCGTCCTCCGTGGCCGCGGTGATGATGAGGGTGAGTTGTCCGGGCAGCGGAACGTCCTCCTTCTTGAGGATGGCCGCCTGGCCGGCGAGCACACGATCGACACCCGCCTCGCCCAGCAGATCGGTGATTCTCGCGCCCACCGCGCTGGATCCGTCCAGCACCCCGCAAAGAACCACGTTCTTCACCGTCGGGGGATCCACCGAGGGCTCGCCCGCCACCGACACCACGCGGAACGCGGGTTCGGTGGAGACGAAGTAGTCGCGTTCCACCTCGATCAGCGGCACCAGCGTGGTGGCCCATTCCCCACCGCGCCCGCCGTCGGCCACCAGGTCGACCTCCGCGTAGGATCCCGCGGGCGGGAATGCCACCTCGCGGCAGCCGGACAGCGCGGCGAGCAGGAGCAGGCAACCCCATGCCGTTCTGGCGATGAATCGTGTCACAGGGTCAGCATAGCGCCGGCAATGGCGCCGGGCAAAAAGAAATCCGGCCCAACCCCCCGACGGGGCCGGGCCGGACTCCGGGTTTCGCGGCTGTGGGTTGCGGTTCTAGGGTTGCACCGGAGCCGCTTGCTGGCTCTGCAATCGGGACTGCAGCCTGTGAATCTGGCGCTGGATGTAGAGGGCGCGTTCTTCCGGCGCGAGCGGCATCAACTGGCGCTCCACCAGCGAGTCGATCATGGCCTCGGAGCGTGCCGGGTCGTCGATGGCGCCCTGCCGCGCGGCGGGGTCGATGAGGCCGTGCGGGGCTCCCTGCGATACCAGCGTTCCGCTCTCCGTGTTGAACATCGGTCCCGGGCCGGAGAAGGAACGCGTCTGCCCCGGTGTCCGGTTCGCGGTGGCAAGGCTGCGATCCGCCTGCCGGGGCGCGGGACTGGAAATGCTCACCGGCGAACGCGGCACCTGCACGCCGGGCTGTAGCACGGCCCCGGCAACCAGCACCACCGCAAAGGCGACACCGGCACCCACCGCATAACGGACGTTCCACGCGCGCGCCCAGGCGCCGGTGGACGCCGCGGCCGATCGCATGGCGTTGCGCTCCCGGTGGATGGCCAGGCGGACGCGCCAGTTGAAATTCTCGTCGAGCGTCTCGCGGGGCGCGCGGCGCAGCATCGAAAGGCTGCGCGTCATCTCCGCCGCGAACTGTTCGCACGCCGGGCACTCGCCCAGGTGGCGGTCCAGTTCCGCGCGCAGGGATTCATTGCTCATTCCGTCGATGAAATCGAACAGCAGATGTTGTGCTCGGCGACACTTCATGGATTCGATCCCTCCTAGAAATCGATTCCCTTCTCCAGAACCTGCGCAATCAGTTGTCGAAAGTGATTGCGAGCCCGGTTGATTCTTGATCTCACGGTTCCGAGCTTCAGGCCCGTCACCGCAGCGATTTCCTCATATGACAACTCGTTGATCTCGCGCAGCACGAAACTGGTCCGGTACTTCTCGGGGATGCGCTGGATCGCCGCGTTGATGGCATCGCTCAGCTCGTTGTCGTTGATCGCTTCCTCGGGACTGCGCTGTGCGTCCGGGATGTCGATCACCCGCTCTTCTTCCCCGTCTCCAAACACCCGCGACCAGAGCGACACGATCTGCGGGGCCCGGGAGCGCGACCGCACCCGGTTCCTCACCAGATTGGTCGCGATGGTGTACAGCCACGTGGAGAATTTGGCGATGGTCTTGTACTTCTCCGCGTGGATGTACCCCTTGACCAGGGCCTCCTGGGCGAACTCCTCGGCCTCGTCCCGGTTGCCCGTGAGTCGCAGCAGGTAGTTGAACAGACGGTTCTTGTACCGCTCGACCAGGACGTCGTAGCAGTCCGTCTCCCCGCCCTGCACGCGGAGCATCAGCTCCTCGTCGGTGAGGTCCTTCCACCTGGCCCGGTCGCGACTCGTATCCGTCAGCACCCCTGCTCCTTGCGCAAGTACGTCCCTTATACCACCCCCGCCCGCCCCGGGTTCCCGGATTCCAGCACCTGATTCACGGGTCCGGCGGCCCGTCCCCACCCCGTCTGGCCCAGCGGCCTAGTCCACGGTCAGCTTGATGCGCCAGCCCCGCCTGGGGAGCGAGACCGTGATCCCGGCCAGGCGGCCGGCATC
The DNA here is from genome assembly GCA_029865265.1 of Candidatus Krumholzibacteriia bacterium. NCBI lineage: Bacteria > Candidatus Krumholzibacteriota > Candidatus Krumholzibacteriia > Candidatus Krumholzibacteriia bacterium. The sequence continues at coordinate 36,607 of JAOUHG010000029.1, forward strand.
CCAGTCGTAGCTGAGCTCGAGGCGGTCGCTGTAGGTGCGGCTGGCGGTCGGGTCGGGCCACGAGGCGCTCTGCAGCCGGAACCCGTCCGTGGTCAGCACGAAGGCCCCTCCGTCGATCAGACCGCTGATGTGCTCGCCGTCGCTTCGCATCTCCAGGCCCTGCGTGCACTCGGGGGTGAAACCCGCCACCGCCCGCACCGCGTCCACCCAGTTCCCGGTGGCACCCGTGCCGCGCTCGATCAACGCGTCCACCTCGTCACCCACGTAATACGCGCCGTGCTCACGGTCCAGCACGCGCAGGGTGTCGTCCTGCAACGACACGGCGACGTCCTCGCGGTGTCCGCCCATCAGCATCGTCCCTTCGAACTCGAACAGGAGCGATTCCCGCCCGCCCACCGTGAGCCGGTAGCGGCCCCGCACCCGGTATTCGTCGACGTCGAAGGTGGCCTTGCCCGAACAGTTCCACGGCCGCACCGGCAGCGTGCGCGCCAGCACCGAGTCGAGCGCCACGCACGCCTCCTGCCCGCGCGCCACCCGGCTGGTCACGACGGTCTTGGGTCCACACGCCGCCACCGCAAGCGCGAGCAACGCCAGCACCGCCAGCCACCCGCTACTGCAGGCGCCGCTCGGTCGATTCGATTTTTTCACGGAGTTTGAGATTGTTGTCCTGCAGGCTGTCGGACTGCCGGTAGGCCGCCAGCGCTTCCTTGTACCGCGACAGCGCCGCATAGGCGTCGCCGAGGTGTTCGAGGATGACCGCGTCGTCACCCAGGATGCGCAGCGCGCGCTCCAGATGGGTCACGGCGTCACGATATTCGCCGCGCTGGTAGTAAACCCAGCCCAGGCTGTCGATGAAGTACCCGTTTTCCGGCTCCGCGGCGAGCGCGGCGCTTATCAATGACTCGGCGAGATCCAGTTCGCGATTCATTTCGGCCAGCACGTAGCCGTAGAAATTGCTCACCGCCGCGTCGTCGGGGACGATGGCGTGCAGCTCGACAAGATGTTGCAGCGCCGACTCCAGGTCGCCGCTCTTCTCTTCGACCGCCGCCAGGTTGAACAGTGTGCCGCGGTCCCCGGACCTGATGGTGTTGGCGCGCGACAGGTGCACCCGCGCCGAACGCAGCGAGTCCACGCTGGAGAACGCCATGCCGAGCGCATAGTTGGCGTCGAAATCGGACGCCGGCACCAGACCCGACGCCGTGGTCAGCAGCGCGCCCGCCTCCGCCGTGGTCATCTCGACCCGGGGCCCGCCCTGGGTGAAGGCCTCCGACTGCGCGAAGAACAGCGCCAGGTAGCCGCGGTAGTCCTTCGGCTGCGCCGCGATTCCGGCCTCGAAGTAGCTGCGCGCACGCGCGGGGTCGTCGGTCTTCAGGTACAGCTCTCCCAGGATTCGCGCCAGTTCGGGATTGTTGCCGGTGTGCTCGTACATCGGTTCGAAGACGCGGATGGCGTCCTCGTTGCGGCCCGCTTCGTAGTAGAGGCGTCCCAGCAGTATCTCACCCTCCGGCGCGAGGTGGCCGTCTCCGCGCCGCGCCTCCAGCAGGTCGATCCCGTCCGTGTAGCGGCCCACCACCAGGTACGCCTCCGCCAGCGCCAGCGCGGCGGACTCCGGCGCGCCGGGAGACGCGGCAAGCCGCTCGAGGTGCGGAATGGCTTCGGCAACGCGATCGTCCTTCTCCAGGAGGTCGGTGAGCGACTCCACCGCGGTCTCGTCGGACGGGTCGAGTTCGAGTGCCGCGATGTAGGCTAGCTCCGCCTCTTCGGTACGCCCGGCCTCTTCCAGCATGCTGCCGAGAAGGACGTGCAGGTACGGGATCGACGGTTCGCTGCGAATGCAGCGCTCCACCGCCTCGATGGCCTTGTCGCGCTCGCCCACCTCGGCGTAGAGGCTCGCGAGGAGCCGGTCGGTCTCGAACGAGGAGGGGCGCACCTCGCGCACCCGCTCCAGGTAGGCGATGGAAGCCCGCACGTCGCGCCGCGCGTAGCACAGCCGCGCCTTGAGCTGGAGGACGTCTTCCCGCATCGGGTCCGACTCCAGGACGTCGTCCGCGATGAGCTCGGCACGCGACATGTCGCGGATGGCGTAGTAGGCCTCCGCCAGGCGCGCACCCACCGCCGGTGCGTGATCGCTGGCCCGCCATGCCTCCTCGAGTGCTTCGATGGCCTGGTCGGCATGTCCGTTCTCGAGCAGGAATACCCCGCGCGCGAAGCTCGACATCGCCCCCGACTCGTCACCCGGCTGCGCGAGCGCCGGGGCCGCGCCCGCGAGAAAACAGACGAATGCAAGCAACTGCCACAAATGCACGTTTGCCTTTCGGCCCATCATCCTAGTACCTTTCCTGCACTGAGTTTAGCAGGGCGCCTCCCGTATGACAACGATACGACAATTATCCGCCGCGCGCGTGGTCATTCTGCTGCTCCTGGCACTCGCAGCAGTCGGCCACCTCGCCGCCTGTTATACGCTCGTGCAGCACCCGCGTGTCGCTTCCCTCAACTTCCGCCGTCCCCAGGGCAAGTCCTGTACCGGCTGCCACCGGGCGGAGGAGATCAGCGGCTTCCTCAGGCCGGAACATCTCGCCGCCCCACCCCCACCCTGGGATTCCCTCACCCGCCCATGGTGGATCGCGCCCGACAGCACCGGTGGTGGCGGGTGAGACGCCGCCTGGCCGCCGCGCTGGTTCTCGCCTGCTGCATCGGACCCATCGGCCCGAAGGGCGCCGTCACGGCGGGTGCCCAGGCACAGGACCGCGCGGTGGAGTTCGAGGACCTCGGGCTCACCGGAACGGCGGAGATCGGGGCGCGCGCCACGGCCCTGCGCGCCTTCGCCGCCAGCAGCGACGACGTGACCGCGCTCGTCCTCAACAGTGCGGGCCTTGCGCGCGTGAAGCGCATCCACGGCGCTGCGGTCATGGCCCGTTCGGAATCCCGCGTGACACTCGACTACGGCAACGGCCCGACGGGAGAGGACGTGAGCGATTCCTACCTCGCCTTCGCCGGCGTCGCGTATCCGCTGCGCGTCCTGCGCGGCAGCCTGGTCCCCGCCATCTCCGTGCATCGTGCATTCGACAGCGCACTGGACCTCGCCTACGCGCGTGACAACGTCACCGACTCGCGCGCGGAGAGATTCCAGATGCAACAGAGTGGCGCCACCTACGCCTACACGCTCGGCCTCGGAATCGACCTCTCGTCCACCCTCTCGGCCGGTGTATCCGCGTTCCTGCTCAATGGCAGCATTGACACCCACCGCCGCTACCAGTGGCAGCCGCTGGTCACCCCGCCGGGCGAACGGACGTTCGTGCTGGAGGACGTTTCCTCGGACGTTGGTGGTTACGGGGCCCAAGTCGGGATGCAACTCTACTTTCACCCGCGCGTGCAGATTGGTCTTTGCTTCAACGCACCCACGGTGGTGAAGCTTCACTCCACCGGCGTACGCGAGGAGACGACGCAGATCGAGAACGACGTGGGATCCTTCCTGCGCCAGACCAGCGAGGGCGACACCGAGTACATACTGCCCTACCGCTTCAACGGCGCCATCGCGCTTCCGCTGGGCGCATGGCTGCTCGCCGCACAGGTCAACTACGCGGACTGGGGCGAAGCGGCCGTGGACGGAAGGCGTATCTACACGCGCTCCACGGAAACCGTGCTGGAGACCGTGCTGGGCTTCTCGGCGGGGGTGGAGTGGAGCCCCGCGCGCCTGCCCGTGCGTCTGCGCGCCGGCTACGAGTACGCGCCCTCGCCGCTCAAGTTCCTGCAGACCGATCGGATCGACAACGACACGCTCGCCCGCATCGGCTCGCAGTCGGGGCGTTCGAGCATAGCGCTGGGTGCGGGGGCGCTGCTGTTCACGCGCATCGTGGTGGACGCCGCCTGGGTGCAGACCGAAGGCACTCGCGAGACGACCGTGTTGACCGACGACTACAGCGCAACGCTGGTCTCGCTGCAGGCCGCATACTGGTTCTGAGGTTCAGCGCTTGCGGGATGTGCCGGAGAGAAGCGAGAGATAGGCCTCGTCGAAGCGGGCCATGACGTCCTCGCTGAGCCCGCCCCCGTCCTCGAGCAGGCGATTGTAGAACTCCTCGAAGTAGCGGCACAACGACACCTGACGGCCCGCGATATGCTCCTCCACGAGCCGGCTCACCTCGTCGCGATGCCGCGCAAACTCCGGATCGCTCTCCTCGCGCTGCATCACGTTGTGGAAGTACTCGTTGAGCAGGCCCAGCCAGTACTTGTCGTGGTCGGCGCCGTTGTCGAACACACAACCTGGCCGATCGAGGAAACAGTAGCCGTATACCAGGTAGGTGCAATGCATCATCCCCTGCAGGAAGAAACGACGGAAGCAATCGGGGCTGGTCTCGTCGAAACGGCACGGCAACTGGCAGTCGCGGCACAGCCGTTCGCGGTCGCCACCGTACACGTACGGCGCCTCGGGGATCTTGATTTCGGGACGGCCCATTGGGGTTGCTCCACGGCCGGACGCGTGCCCGCGCACCCGCCCGCTAGTTCCCGGTCATCGCGTTGGTGAGCCTCCGGTAGGCCTCGCGGGCGGCCTCCTGCTCGGCGATCTTCTTGGTCTTCCCGGCTCCCTGGCCGAGGGTGTTCCCCTTCACCACGACCTCCACCACGAACTCCTTGTCGTGATCGGGTCCGGTGGTCGATTGCACCCGGTATCGCGGCGGCACCTTGTGCAGCGCCTGGATATACTCCTGCAGCAGGCTCTTGTAGTTGATCGACTCTTCCTTGTATACCACATCGTTGAGGTTGTCGGGGAGGACCTTCATCACGCAACGCCGCGCCGCCTCGAAGCCGCCGTCGATGAAGACCGCGCCGAACACAGCCTCCAGCGTGTCCGAGAGCACGCTGTCCATGGTGCTGACCCCCGCGCGCTGGGCGTTGTCGCTCACCAGCACGAACGAACCCAGGTTGATCTTCTTGGCCAGATGGGCGAGCACCTGCTTGCTGACCACCACCGACTTCATCTTGGTCAGTTCGCCTTCCGACTTCTCGGGATAGCGGTGATACAGGTAGTCATTGACCACCAGGGACAGGACCGAATCACCCAGGAACTCCATGCGTTCGTTGGAGCGCCCGGCTCCGTTGCTTTCGGTGCCCGAGTAGTAGGAACGGTGCATGAGCGAGGCGGTGAGCAGCGCGCGATCACGAAAGCGATAGTCCAGCGTGGACTCGAGCAGCGCGAGCTGCGCATGCTCTACCGGCAGTTCGGGGCGTCGGGAGGCGGCGAATAGCGAAATCAGCCTACGGAACACGCCGCCCACCGACCCGTCGCTAGACGTCGCTGAATCGACGTATGATGAGGGATACGTTGTGCCCGCCGAAACCGAACGAATTCGACAGCGCGGTGTTGATGCGCTGGCGGCGCGCGGCGTTGGGAACGTAGTCGAGGTCGCACGCGGGGTCGGGCGTTTCCTGGTTGATGGTGGGAGGGACAATGTCGTCGCGGATGGCGAGGGCGCACAGGATGATCTCAACCGCCGCGGCCGCACCCAGCTGGTGACCCACCATGGACTTGGTGGAGCTGACCATCAAGCGGCGCGCGTGATC
>JAOUHG010000030.1 GCA_029865265.1 Candidatus Krumholzibacteriia bacterium
TTTGCAGATACCCGCGCGGTTAACTATAATTGATGTCACGGAGTTACATGATGCGGAACCCCTTTTTGGCAGTGCTGGCGGTGGCGATGGCGGGCGCGGTTTTCGCGCCGGCCGTGGCGAGCGCCCAGGCCGTCAAGGGCGACCCCGCCGAGGAGTACAGCGTGCGCATCGCGCGGCTCAAGTACGCGGGCGGCGGCGACTGGTATGCGGACCCCTCGTCCATTCCCAACTGGCTCTCCGAGTTCGAGCGCCGCACCGGGGTGAAGACCTTCAAGGAAGAGAAGGTGGTCACCCTCACCGACGAGAACCTGCGCGCGTATCCGTTTCTGTACATGACCGGCCACGGCACGGTGAAGCTCTCGCACGAGGAGCGCGACGCGCTGCGTGCCTACCTGGAAGACGGTGGCTTCCTGTACGCCAACGACAACTACGGGATGGACGCGTCGTTTCGCGCCATGGTGCGCGACGTGTTCCCGGACCGCCCCTTCGAGGAGCTCTCCGCGGACCACCCCATCTTTCACTGTTTCTACGACCTGCCGGGGCTGCCCAAGATTCACGAGCACGACGGCAAGCCGCCGCAGGCATTCGGCGTCACCGTCGACGACCGCCTGGTGATTTTCTATTCGTACGAGTCCGACATCGGTGATGGCCTGGAAGATCCGGATGTGCACAGGGATCCGCCCGCCAAGCGCGAACTCGCCATGAAGATGGCAACCAACGTCCTCATGTACGCGCTCACCCAGAGCGTGCTCCTGTGACGGAAAGAGAGACGCGATGAAACCGGCCGCCAACGACGCCCTGCGCGGGTACCTTCGAGCGATTCTGCTGCGCGCGGCCGCACTGCACTTCGGCGCCGGTCTGGTGAGCGTTCTCGCGGGCGTGGCGTGGATTCTGCTCGCCATCGTCATCTGGTCCGCGTTCGTTTCCGCACCCAGTCTCGCGGTGGCCACGTGGGTGGCGCGCATTGCGGTTGCCGCCATCGTCGCCATGGTGACGTGGTTCATCGTGGTGCCGCTGGTCCGCATGCCCGGGGTAGACCGGCTTGCAAATGAGATCGAGCGCCGGCAGGACCTGAAGGAACTGGTGCGCGCCGGCTTCGAGTTCAGCCGCGACGAGAAGGCTTCGCAGCGCTACTCGCCCGAACTGGTCAAGGAAGTCATCCGCCAGGCGGTGGAGCGGCTCTCCGGCATTCGTGTGCGCTCCATTTTCCTCGACCGGCGCCAGCTCGCGCTGGTTCCGGTGGCGCTGGGCGGACTGGTGGTGCTGCTGGGCATCTCGCTCTTCAACCCGCGCATCGTCACCGACGCCGGGCGCCGCGTGATTTCGCCGGCGGAGATCGCCGCCGCGCCGCACGGCCCCAACATCCAGGCGCAGCCGGGCAACGTGACCGTGCTGGCGGGCAGCGATGTCACCGTGAGCGGCCTCGACCTGGGCGAGAGCGACATGCCGGTGGAAGTATCCTTTAATCTGTCGGCGGATTTCTGGAAGACCGAGCCCACGCAGATCGTGCGCCGCGACCCGGCCGCGGAGCTGGCGTTCGACCGCTACGACTACACCTTCAAGGACATCCGCAACACCACGTCGTACTACTTCCAGGCGGGAAACTACAAGAGCCGCACGTACACCATCACCGTGGTGCACGAGCCCATTCTCACCGATGTGCGCGTGACGCTGACACCGCCCGCGTATACGGGCGAGCCCGTCACCACGCTCACCGACAACGCCGGCAACGTGCAGGCGCTGGAGGGCACGCAGGTCAAGGTGGAGGCGCGCAGCAACAACCCGTTGCGCGCGGCGTGGGTGCAGTTCGGCGCCACCGACAGGAAGCCGGTGGCGCACGAGGGTCGCGACCTGTCGTTCGAGTTCGCGGCACTCGCGGACGGTCAGTACCGCGTACTGCTGGAGGACTCGCTGGGCTTCGCCACCCGCGATCCGCTCACCTATACCATTGAGGTCTTCCAGGACAACCCGCCCAGCGTGGACGTGCTGGAGCCCGGCGAAGACACCGACATGCCGCGCACGCAGCAGGTGGACATTGGCTTTGTGGCCGCGGACGACTACGGCGTCACCCGCGCCACGCTGCACCACCGCCGCACCGGCGCGGACGAGTTCTCGCGCATCACCGTGCCGCTGGGAGAGCAGAAGAACCGGAAGGAACTGGCGGTGGCCTACCGATGGGACCTCTCCGGCATCACCCTCTTCCCGGGCAACGCGGTGGAGTACTACGTGGAGGTGGCGGACAACAACGTGGTCACCGGGCCGGGGGTGGCGCGCAGCAAGATATTCCACATCACCATGCCCACCATTGCCGAGCTGTACGACAACGCGCGCGAAGACGAGAGCAAGCGCGCCGAGGCGCTGGAGAGCGCCATCGAGGATAGCAAGCAGTTGAGCGAGCAGCTGGAGAAGATCTCCCGCGAGTACCTGAAGACCGAAAAAATGGAGTGGTCGCAGAAGAAGGAACTCGACCGCGCCATCGAGAACCAGAAGTCGGTGCAGGAGAAACTCTCCGAGGTGAAGGAGTCGCTCGACAAGACCCTGCAGCAGCTCTCCGACAACGAGATGACCACGCAGGAAATCGGCAAGAAGCTGGAAGAGATTCGCGAGCTGATGGACGAGATCAACTCCGCCGAGTTGCAGAAGTACATGGAAGAGCTGCGCCAGGCCATGGAGAAGATGAGCCCGCAGGACGTGCGCCAGGCGCTGGAGAACCTGGAGCTCAACACCGAGGAGATGCTGGAGCGCCTGGAGCGCACGGCGAGCCTGCTCAAGCAGCTGCAGAAGGAACAGAAGATGGAGGAGATGGTCCGCAAGGCGCAGGACCTCATGGAGAAGCAGGCCGACCTCAACGAGGAGACCGGCGACGCATCCGACCAGGACGGCGCCAAGATGAACGAACTGTCCGAGCGGCAGGAAGAACTGGCCAAGCAGGCGGCGGAGATGCAGAAGTCGGCGGAGGACCTCGCCGGCGAGATGGACGACCAACAGGTGTCGAAGGAACTACAGCAGATGTCCGAGGACATGAAGTCGCCCGAGGGCCCGCAGGAGAACATGGAGAACGCCGCGCAGAACCTCCAGCAGCAGCAGCGCCAGCAGGCCATGCAGCAGCAGCAGGAGGCCATGGACAAGATGGTGAGCCTGTTCAAACGCGCGCAGCAGGCGCAGCAGTCCATGCAGCAGAACCAGAACCAGCAGATGGCGGCCAACTTCCAGAAGTTTGCGCGCCAGACGCTGGACCTGTCGTTCCGCCAGGAGGCGCTGGCCGGCGGGCTCAAGGAGGGAGCGGTGCGCGAGAGCGACCCGTCGTCGTGGGACAACTTCGCCGAAGACCAGTTGAGCTACCTGCAGGCCACCGAGAAGGTGGCGGACGAGGTCATGAAGATCGGCATGATGTCCATGATGGTGCCGCCCGCGCTCATGGAGTCGCTGGGCGAGGCCATCAACCGCATGCAGAGTTCCATGCTGTTCCTCGAACAGAACAAGCCGTACATGAGCACGGCGCACGCCAGCAACGCGGTGGAGTCGCTCAACAAGGCCACCATCGAAATGCTGCGCAGCGCGCAAAGTTGCTCGTCGGGACAGAGCGGGCAGGGCAAACCGAGCGCGCAGCAGATGCTGCAGTCCATGATCCCGCGCCAGCAGGACATCATTAAAGAAACGCAGTCCATGATGCAGATGCGCATTGCCGAGGAGGCGCTGCGCCAGCAGCGGCAGGCGCAACTGGACCGTCTGGCGGGAGAGCAGCGCTCGTTGCAGGAGATTGCCAAGCAGATTCAGGAGTCCATGCGGGGCGAGCAACAGCCGCTGGGCAAGCTGGACCGCGCCATCCAGGACATGGAAGCGGTGGTGGAGAGCCTCAAGCAGGGCAACCTCAACGACGACCTGGTGAGCCGCCAGCAGCGCATCCTCTCGCGCATGCTCGACGCCGAGCGCTCCGTGCACACGCGCGACTACGAGAAGGAACGCGAGAGCATGACCGCCGACGAGGTGTTCTCGCGCACGCTGGGGCGCCGTCCCGAGAGCGCCGACGCGCAGTCGCTGCGCGACGAGATCCAGCGCGCCATGCAGCTCAAGGCGCCGGGCGAGTTCGAAGACCTGATCCGCATGTACTTCCGCGCACTCGCGGACGAATCGCCGGCCGACGCCGCACCGCGGGGCAACTGACGTGAAGTTCCGGTTTCTGTTTGCAGCATGCGCCGTGCTGGTGCTGGCCGCGTCCGCGGCCGCGCAGCAACAGCAACGGGCGCCGCGCCCCTTCCGCGCCGATCCGCTCACGGTGAGCGCCGACATCATGGAGGCCTCGCGCCTCATGGCCGTCAACCCCGACGCCGCCATTGCGCTGCTGCACCAGCTCAACGCGCGCTACCCGGGCCGCGACGACATTCTCTCGCGCCTGGGCTACGGCATGCAGGTGGTGGGCAAGGCGGACTCCGCGGTGTTCTATTATAAGGCGGCGCTGCAGTCCAACCCCATGAACCTCGATGCGGGCAAGTCGCTGGGTTCCATCTACTTCACCGACGGGCGCGAGCGCGAGGCCATGCAGCTCTTCAACCGCATCCTCGAGGCCAACAACTACAACATCGGCGCGTACAAGATTGTCGCGGGCGCGCTGCGCGACCTGGGCCGCACCGACGAGGCCATCGACATCCTCGAGCAGGGCCGCAAGCGCAACCCGAAGAACCAGGCGCTCACGCTGGAAATTGCCACGCTCTACAAGCAGGCGGGCGATAACAAGAAGGCGCTGGACCAGTACCTCGACTTCGTGGTGGCGGAGCCGCGCAGCTACCGGCTGGTGCGCGCGCGCATGATCGAAGTGCTGCGCGACGCGGACACCGGTCAGGACGCGCTGGTGGCCTACCTCAACACACGCGCCAACAAGAGCGGCAACGACGGCTTTGCCGCCATGGACGTGCTGGCCGCTTTCTACCTGGAGAGCGGGCTGTTGGAGAACGCGCTCGACATGGCGCTGCGCGCCGACGCCGACAAGTCGTCCGACGGCACCACGCTGCTGGCACTGGCCGAGGACGCCATGAACCGCACCGCCACCCAGCCGCGCCCGCAGCGCGCGCGCTACCTCGACCTCGGGCTGCGCGCGTCGGAGGCGTACGTGCACGGGCACGAGAAGGCGCCCGACATCGACCGCGCCAAGTGGATCCTCGCCGACATCTACACCCAGTACGGCTCCGGCATGAACCCGGCGGTGCCGGCCACCGAGCGCGCGGCATACCTGGAGCGCGCGGTGAAGGAGTACGAGGACATCTCGCGGCGCTTCCCGGGTTCGGAACTCGCGGAGCAGGCGTACATCGAACGCGGCGACGTGCTGCTCAAGAAACTCAAGCGCCCCGACGAAGCGCTCAACGCCTACAAGTCGGGTTCGGTGAACGCGCGGCGGCTGGGCGGAACCTTCGCGGCGCGCATCGCCGAGGTGTACATCGGTGACGACCGCACCGCGGATGCCGACAACTACCTCAGGGCGCTCACCCGCGCAGGCAATCCCGACCTGGCGCAGGCGGGGCTGTACTACACCGGCGTCAACCTGGCCGTGAAGAAGGAGTACTCGCTGGCGCGCGACACGCTCACGGCGCTGGCTGAGTTGGCGCCGTCGTCGGCGTACTCCAACGACGCCATCGAGACGGCGTGGGTGATCGAAGAGGCGAATATGTACAAGTCGCAGTCGCTTGACGACTGGTTCGCCGCGCGCAAGGCGGACATGGTGGGCGACACCACGACCATGCTGGTGCGCTACCAGAGCATCGGCGGCCGCGGCCTGGACGACCCGGTGCGCCCGCGCGCGTTGCACGAGATGGGACTGCTGCTGTTCGACCGCGGCAGCAACGACGCCGCCATCGCCGCGTTCCGGCGCTTCCTCGACGACTACCCGGACAACGAGATGTCGCCGGTGGTGCTGCGCGCCATCGGCCGCGTGTACGAAGTGGGCCTGGGACAGTACGAGCGAGCGCTGCACGAGTACGAGCAGGTATTGATGTCGTACCCCGAGTACGCACTCCTCGACGACATCCGCCGCGATATCACCCGCGTACGCGCCATGCAACAGGGGGCGACGTATGCGCCGTAGCTTGTCTTGGATTGTCACGGTCGTCACGCTGGTGGTCGTGGGTGCCCCCGCCTTCGCCCAGCAGATCCTCGTTCCCATGGACTTGAAGCAGACCAACCACCTCAAGGCATACGGGCTCGCGTACCACGCCCTCGAGCGCGGGCAGACGGTGGACTGGCTCTTGAACTACCGCGGCGGCAGCTTTCTCATGCCGGCCACCGAGGCCGTCATTCTGGACGCGCGGCTCAAGAACGTGTCGTTCGAAATGGTGAGCGGTTCCGACGTGGCGCAGATCACAGCGGAGATCGCGCAGAACAACATGGAGACGGTGCGACTGGAGAAGGCGCCCAGGGTGGCGGTGTACGTGCCCACGCTCAAGCAGCCGTGGGACGACGCCGTCATGCTGGCCATGGAGTACGCGGAGATTCCCTACGCGCGCGTGTTCGACGAGGAGGTGCTGGCGGGAAAGCTCCCCGAGTACGACTGGCTGCACCTTCATCATGAGGACTTCACCGGCCAGTACGGCAAGTTCTACGCGGCCTACCGCCACACCGACTGGTACCAGGCCGACCAGCGCGACTCCGAGGCGCGCGCGCGCAGGCTGGGTTTCACCAAGGTGTCCGACGAGAAGAAGGCGGTCACCAACAAGATTCGTGACTACGTGCAGAATGGCGGCTTCCTGTTTGCCATGTGCTCGGCGTGCGACACCTACGACATCGCGCTCTCGGCGGCGGGTGTGGACATCGTGGCGCAGGAGTTCGACTACGACGGCATCACGCCGGGCTTCCAGGACAGGCTGGACTACGACCGCTGCTTCGCGTTCACGGGCTTCAAGCTGGTAACGAGCCCGCTGGTGTACGAGTTCTCCGACATCGACACCAGCGACTACGCCACCGCGCGCGGCAGCGACGCAGACTATTTTACGCTGTTCGAGTTCTCCGCCAAGTACGACCCGGTGCCCGCCATGCTCACCCAGAATCACGTGAGCTTCGTGAAGGGTTTCCTGGGGCAGACCACGGGCTTTCGCAAGCAGGTGGTCAAGAAGAGCGTGGTGATCCTGGGCGAAGACGCGGTGCACGACGATGTCAAGTACCTGCACGGCAATGCGGGCCGCGGCACGTTCACCTTTCTGGGCGGCCACGACCCGGAAGACTACCAGCACGCCGTCGGCGACCCGCCCACCGACCTCAATCTCCACGTCAACTCGCCGGGCTACCGTTTGATCCTCAACAACGTGCTGTTCCCGGCCGCCAAGAAGAAGACGCTGAAGACCTGACGCCGAGTTGTGTCGCTTTATGGCTGGCAAACCGCATATGATCACTGCGTAATCGACATGTGGGCGACTGGAAGCACTTGTACATGGGAAGCGTGGAACGTCATGCAGGCGCAGCAGCAAGTTTCTCATTGGTGCAACTACACGTCCTGATGAAGAAGCAGGTCGCTGGGACCGTGGCGCTACTTGTGTCTGCGCTGATCAGCGGTGCCGCTGCAGTCCCGAAGACCGTGGCCCCGTCCATCCACAAGCCTGTCATGCTCTTCGATCTTTCGGACGAGGTGATGGCGGGGCCGCTCGGCGTCGTCGCGGACGTAGCAGTCGGCGACAGTGTTGTGTATGTTCTTGACCAGCAAAATTGTAATGTTCGCCGCATAACCCTAACTGGCTTAGAGCTTCCGGCGTTGGGAAGAGAAGGGGAAGGACCCGGCGATATTAGCGGGCCATCGAAACTGGCCAATGCCTCAGGTGGAAAGTGCGCTGTGATCCAGGGTATCTCGAACAGGGCGCCGTGCTTTACCCCCGCGGGGAATCTGTGCGATCCATACGACATATCTTCGCTTAGAAGAGGGTATGCGAGCGTGATATGGGTACGGGCCGAGTTCGGGCGTGCCGACGAACTAATTCTTTCTGGGCTCGGCAGTCGTAGGGAGGTCAGCGATTCCTTTGCGCAGTATGAACCCGTGAGTTTCGTCACCCGATTGCGGGCCGATGGCAGCGCCACAGAACTGTTTTCTGAGAACCCTGGAGGTTTCGAAACGGGTGCGGTAAGAACCTCGAGCGGCGCTTCCTTTGCGGTGTACGGATGGGACATAGCCGAGGATGGCACCATCATTTATGCCGACCCGAGTGGCGAGTATCGTGTTTTTATTGGCCATCCAGTGGATGGTGTGAGTCAATCGATCGACCTTCCGGAATGGAATGGCGATGAAGATCGCTACCTATCCTTCGTCGAGAGAGCTCACATTCAATCCCCGAACAGTACGGTGCTACGTGTGGCGTCCGTCCATTGGTTGGGTCGGGGGTGTTTCATGGTTCGTCCCTCCGCGGAACTGTCTGGAGTCCCTGCAGAGAATGGGATTGGCACCTTTGAGGTTTTTCGACGCAACGGCGATTCGCTTGGAAGGTACACTGTGTACTGCGACCTGGACTCGGCCAACGATACGTTCTTTGTTCGAGGGAATGTCTTGGTGGTCATCCGCGGTGCAAAGTCAGTGGCCCGTGCGGCGTACCCCGAAGTACTTGGGCCGGGAAAGAACCGCAAAACGCCTTCTTTGGAAGTTGATGAAGTGCGAATCAGGGCGTATGATCTTTTCTCCGAGGTAATGGCTGGCCGCTGACACGCTTGCAGACGGCTAACGGCGAGGCCAAGAAGAAGACGCTGAAGACCTGACGCCGTCCGGTTGTGTTATCCTCTGCCAATGATCGGTGATCCTGTCAACGAGACCCACCCCGACATTGAGGCGCGAATGGTCGCGGGCTACCGGGCCATGTCGGCCGCCCAGAAGTTCGCGATTGTCTGTTCCCTCATTCGCACCGTAAACGAGCTGGCGTTGATAGACATTCGCCGGCACCATCCCCATGCGGACGAACGCGAACTCATGTTGCGCCTCGCGTCGCGCACCATGGATCCCGGGTTGCTTAAGAAGGCCTTCGGCTGGGATGTCGAGGTCGAGGGGTACTGATGGTGGCCGAGCCAGCTCTGGTCGTGGCCCGGCTCGCGCGTATGTTCGAGGACGTTGGCATTCGAAATTTCATCGGCGGGTCGTTCGCGAGTTCCCTCTACGGCATCCCGCGCGCAACGCAGGACGTGGATATCGTCGCCGGCCTCAACTATGAGCATGTTGACGCGTTGTTGCGAGACGTCGCCGGCTTGCTGAAGGTGCAGGAGGCCCACCTGGACAACGGATACCTGGATCACTGGGCGCCGGTTCTGGAAGTCATGGACCTCCTGGGCCGTGCCCGGGCTGAACGCGAGGCGTAGCACCAATGACCCAATCCATCATTTTATGGTCCCTGGCCGCCATCTGCGTGGTGGCCGGTTTCGTCGGTGTGATAGCACCCGTGCTTCCCGGCGCCCCGCTGGTGTTCATCGGGCTGGTGCTGGCCGCGTGGGCGGAGGGCTTTCAGTACGTCGGCATGTGGACGCTCATCATCATCGCCGTGCTGCTGGGCCTCACCTACGTGGTGGACGCCATCGCCAGCGCGCTGGGAGTCAAGCGCGTGGGCGCGAGCAAGCAGGCCATGTGGGGTGCGGTCATCGGCACCACGGTGGGTGTATTCTTCGGCATCACCGGCATTCTGCTGGGGCCGTTCGTGGGCGCGGTGGCGGGCGAGCTGATTGCGCGGCGCGATTTCATGCAGGCCGGCAAGGCCGGCGTGGCGGCGTGGATCGGCTTCATCGTGGGCACGCTGGGAAAGATGGCCATCCTGTTCGCCATGGTCGGCGTGTTCGTGGTGAAACGGTTGCTGTAACGCCGGGCGGCTTGAGCGTATTTCATGAGGGCACGCCGACATACCCCTTGACACCCCCCCGCGGCCGCCGGGATAATTCGCGCGTTGCCCCGATGCAGCGCAACAGATTGTCTTACTCGGAGTTAGTTCGAGTGGGCGTCGGGGCCGGTGATGAAAGGGAGGTGACGATGTCGTTCATGCGGGGGCGTGTGGACGGCGCCGATATGGAGAAAGTTTTTCCAGCGTGCCAGAAATGCAACAAGGGCCTGCTGTTGCCCCTGTCTGACTACGGCCGCGACGGCGCGCCCATCATGTACAAGGCGTGGGTGTGCAACAACCCGGACTGTGGGTTCAATATCAGAATCGACAACGGGGAGATCAGCGTCGGACGTGACATCAGCACGTCCGTCAAGTAAGTCGCCGTCCGTCAGTTGACCGGTTGTGTGTAGGGAGGTTCCGTTTCGGGGCCTCCCTCTTTCATTTTGAAGAGCAGGAAGACGAAGATCACCAGCGCGCCCACGACGATGCGCGTGTCCTGCAGGTAGATCGGCAGTCCGCCGTCCACCGCGTCATCGGACCACGTCAACTGCGCCAGCGCCGCCAGGTTGAAGAGTGCGTGCGAGACCATGGTGTAGGTGAGGTTGCCGGTGGCGTAGTACACCCACCCCAGGTACCAGCCGAACACGGTGATGCTGATGAGCAGGTGCGCGTTCAGATGCACCGCGCCGAACACCGCTCCGGACAGCGCCACCGCCAGCAGCGCGCCCAGGTTGCGCTGGAAGATCTGCTGGATCAGGCCGCGAAACACCACTTCCTCGGCCAGCGGCACCAGCATGCACAGCCCGATAAGGATCACCAGGAACTGCAGCGGCCCCTCGGGTTTGAGTTCGCGGATGGCCTCGGCGTAGTCGTCCGGGACGGGGCTGAAGTGCTGGGTGATCACGTAGATCTGGTCCACCAGCACTACGACCCCCGCGGTGGCGGCGATCACCAGCAGCAGCCGCGGCCAGCGCGGCCGGGCGATGCGCAACTGCCCGCGGATGCCGGCCGGGAAGCGACGCGTGAGCAGGTAGACCGGGATGATGATGCCGAGCAGCGACGACACCCCGATGCCCACCCGGTAGTGCTCCAGGAGCGCGAAGAGCTGCTGGATGTACATGCTGGAGAGCACACAGCTCGCGCAGAAGAACAACAGGAAGTAGTTGTTCACGGCGGTGAACACGTCGGGGGGGGTGTTGCGTGGGGTGGTCTCTTCCACTAGAATAAGGTCCTCTCCGGCACCATCTTACAACAACGCGGCCCCGGCCGCGAGAACGGGAACGACGAGTATAGCCACCATGATAAAAGCCGTCATCTTCGACCTCGACAATACCCTCACCGATTTCATGCGCATGAAGGAGAACGCCGTGGACGCCGCCGTGGATGCCATGGTCGACGCGGGCCTGCGTTTTCCCCCGGAGGAGATCAAGCAGAAGATCTACGCCATCTACGAGCGCGAGGGAATCGAGTTCCAGAGCGTGTTCGACCACGCGCTCGAGGAGATGATCGGCCAGGTGGACTACAAGATCCACGCCGCGGGCATCGTGGGCTACCGGCGGGCCAAGGAGGCGTCGCTGGTGCTCTACCCGCACGTCAAGGTGACCTTGATCGAGCTGATGAAGCGCGGCATCAAGCTGGGGGTCGTGTCCGACGCGCCGCGCAAGGAAGCGTGGCTGCGGCTGTGCTACCTGCAACTCCACCACATGTTCGACTTTGTGACGACCTTCGAGGACACGGGCGTGCGCAAGCCCAGCCCCAAGCCGTTCCAGCGGGCGCTCGACTACTTTCAGCTCTCACCGCCGGACGCGATCATGGTGGGCGACTGGCCGGAGCGCGACATCACCGGCGCGGGCAAGCTGGGGATGGTAACCGTGTTCGCGCGCTACGGCGACACCAAGGCGTCCAAGGATAGCGGCGCCAACTACGACATCAACGACATCTACGAATTGGTGGACATCGTGGACAAGCTGAACAAGGGCGCGGGCGCGCGTTAGTCGGCCCGACGCGCGTTCGCCAGAGCGGAAGCGGTCTGGCAACCGACGATGGCGGGTGCTTCGTGAACCAGGGCATCGTTGGTGAGCGCATCCACCATGAAGAGTGCATAGTCGACGCGGCGGGTGCGGTTGCTCTTGAGGATGGGATCGCCCACGTGACGGCTCCACACCGGAAGTCCCTGGCTCTCTCCTTCCTCGAGATCGCTGCCGCGAACCACCGTCCACCGCTTGCTGCTCGCGAAGATGCGGCGGCATGCCTCCACCTGATCGTCGATGTCCACCAGCCGGGCCAGCCGGGCCAGCCGGGAAAAGACGGCGACCACCGTCTTGAAGGCTGGCGAGTAGACGTCCTTGCCATCCTTTGTGATGTGCCAGCCGCAGGAAAACACCAGGCGCGCATCGGTCCGCGAGAAATCCAGCACGGCCTGCGCGGTTCCGGACGAGTAATCGTGAACCCCCCACGGCACGAGCACGGTGAGGACCCCGTCGCAATCCGCCACGGCGCGCCGGATGACCTCGCGGTCGTTGGTGGCACCCGGAATGATCGTCATGCGGTCCTTGAAAGGATCCAGCTTGTGCACGCTCTTCGCGCGGCACACGCCGGTAACCGCGTAGCCGCGGCCGAGACAGTGCTGGACCATGTAGCGGCCGAGCTTGCCGGAAGCACCCACAATGCAGACTTTTCGGATCATGCCAGGCATGCGCTCCCTCAGGACTTGCGCAGGATGACGTGCAGCGCGCGCTCGCCGGCCACGTTTTCCGCAACGTTATAGCCCAGTGCTCGCAGGTCGAGTCCGTTCCACAGGTGCTCGCCGGTTCCCAGCACCACCGGCCGCAACGCGAAGTGCGCCTCGTCCACCAGCCCGGCCGAGAGATACTGGCGGATGGTCGCCGCGCCGCCGCCGATTCTCACGTCGCGGTTGCCCGCGGCTTTCTTCGCACGTGAAAGCGCGGCCTCGATGCCGTCGGTCACAAAGTGGAAAGTGGTCCCGCCCTTCATCTCGATCGATGGCCGCGCGTGGTGTGTGAGCACGAACGTGGGCACATGATACGGTGGCTCGTCGCCCCACCAGCCCTTCCAGCTGTCGTCGGGCCAGGGGCCGCGGACGGGCCCGAACATGTTGCGCCCCAGAATCCACGCGCCCATGTTCTCAAATCCGCGCTCGGCTATGCGGTTGTCGACGCCGGTCTCGCCGCCTTCCCCGCCGTGCATGGCACGAAACACGCGCGTGTCGAAGAACCACTCCATCAACTCGGGCCCGCGGACCCCGAGTGGATTCTGGAGACTCTGGTCGGTGCCGGCAGCGAAGCCGTCAACAGAGACGCCGATTGAACAAATGATGACTTTGGACATGTGTTATTCACCCGGTCTGGTCCGAACGCTACCAGAACGGAATCTTCGCCGTCAAACGGGCCGTGCAGTCCCGGATGACAACGCCGCCCGCGGGCGCTACAATGACACCCATGCGTGTTCTTACCGCCAGGCAGATGCAGAAAGTGGACGAGGAGACCATCGCCCACGTCGTTCCCGGGCTCGAGTTGATGGAGCGCGCCGGGCGTGGGGTGGCGCGGGCCATCCTGGCCGGCTTCGCCAACGCCAACGCGCCGCAGGGACCGCGCAAGGCTGTGGTCTTCGTGGGGCCCGGCAACAACGGCGGGGATGGCCTCGTGGTTGCGCGCTACCTGCTTGAAGCCGGCTGGTCGTGCTCCATCCATCTCCTCAAGCCCGCCACGGAGCTCACCCCCGACACCACCAAGAACCACCAGCGCCTCGCGGCCATGAAGTCCTCGGCGCTGCACGAGCTGGACGCCTCGCGCCCCGACTACCCACAGCGCGCGGGCGAGGATCTCGCCGACGTCTCCATCGTCATCGACACGTTGTTTGGAACCGGTGTCTCAGGCGCCCCGCGCGGGCGCGCGGCGGAGATGATTGCGCTCATGAACAACGCCGGTGCGCGCGGTGTTCCCGTGGTGAGCGTGGACATCCCCTCCGGTGTGGACGGCAACACCGGCCAGACGCCGGGTGACGCGGTGCGTGCCATGCAGACACTCACCATCGGCACGCCCAAGACGGGTCTCCTGTTCTATCCCGGCCGCGCGCACGTGGGCAGCGTGGCCGTCATCGACATCGGTTTTCCGGATGAGATCGTTGCCAAGCACTCCGACCCGCTCTATCTGCTGGACGACAACGAGGCGATGCTGCGCATGCCGCAGCGCGCGCCCGACATCCACAAGTTCCAGGCGGGAACGGTGCTGGTGATTGCCGGAAGCGATGCCTACCGCGGTGCGGCATTGCTCACCGCGGAAGCCGCCCTGCGTGGCGGGTGCGGCATGTTGTACCTCGCGGTACCGGAAGGCATCCGCAGCGCGATGGTGTCGTTGCGTGAGGCCATCACCGTGCCGTTGCCGCAGACCAGCGCGGGAACCATTTCGCCTTCCGCTTCCGCCGCGGTGCTGCAGCCGTACCTGGAGCGCGCGGACGCGGTCGCCATCGGTCCTGGCCTCGGCCGCCACGACAGCACCGATGCCTTCGTGCGCGAGTTCGTGTTGTCGGCGGGCAAGCCGGTGGTGGTTGACGCCGACGGGCTCACCGCATTCGCGGGCAACGCCGCCGACTTCAAGAAGACCAGGACGCCCATCGTCATCACGCCGCACGACGGCGAGATGCACCGCCTCACCGGCGAGCGCGTGCCCACGGCGTCGCTCGACAGAATCAAGTTTGCGCGCGAGAGCGCAAAGAAGCTCGGCGTCACGCTGCTGCTCAAGGGAGCACCGGCGCTCGTCGCCAGCCCCACCGGCGATGTCTGGATAAGCGGGTCCGGAACCAATGCTCTCGCCACCGGCGGCACCGGCGACGTGCTCACCGGCCTGGTAGCGAGCTTCCTCGCCCAGACGGTGGGATCCCTGCGCCGCGTCGCCCCCGGGCCCTCGGCGGACCTCCAACCCGCACAAGTGGCTGATGCCACGTGTGTTGCCTGTTTCGTCCACGGCCGCTCCGGGGAGCTCGCCGCCCGCAGCCGGGGGGTGCGCGGCGTCATCGCGGGCGACCTGCTGGCGGCGCTGGGGCCGGCCATCGTGGCCCTCGAGGGCCGCGGCGGGCGCTGAACACGCGGTCTTCCACACCTATTTTGGGCCTCCCGAGGTTCCCCGTTGACCCCCCCCATGGGCCGGTGTAAAGGTTCCTTTTTTGGTGACGGCTTTCGGCCAGATTCCCCCCGATTTCTACGTTTAGGAGGATGGTGTGATGGAGAAGCGTTCTCCAAAGGAGGTCCTGAAGTACGCGCATGACAAGGGTGCGCGCATCCTCGACCTCAAGTTCATCGATTTCCCGGGCACATGGCAGCATTTCAGCCTGCCCATCGCCTCACTCAAGGAAGACTCCTTCGAGGAGGGCTTCGGTTTCGACGGTTCCAGCATCCGCGGATGGAAGAGCATCAACGAGAGCGACATGATCGTGATTCCGGATTCGGACACGGCCTTCATCGACCCGTTCATGAAGGAGACCACGATCTCGCTCACGTGCAACATCTTCGATCCCATCACCAAGGAGCGCTTCTCGCGCGACCCGCGCGCCATCGCCATGAAGGCGGAGGCGTACGTGAAGAGCACCGGCATCGCCACCGACATCTACTTCGGCCCCGAGGCCGAGTTCTTCATTTTTGACGACGTGCGCTTCGAGGCCTCGCCGCACCAGTCGTTCTTCTACCTGGATTCGAGCGAGGGCTCGTGGAACTCGGGCCGCGACGAGAAGCCCAACCTGGGCTACAAGCCGCGCTTCAAGGAAGGTTACTTTCCGGTTCCGCCGGCGGACTCGCTGCACGACCTGCGCACCGAAATGATGATGGAGATCATGAACCTCGGCATCGAGGTGGAGGCGCAGCACCACGAGGTGGCCACGGCGGGTCAGAGCGAGATCGACCTCAAGTTCGACACGCTCACCACCATGGCCGACCAGCTCTTGATCTACAAGTACGTGATCCGCAACGTGGCCAAGCGGCACGGCAAGACGGTGACCTTCATGCCCAAGCCCATCTACGGCGACAACGGGTCCGGCATGCACTGTCACCAGAGTCTGTGGAAGGGCGACACGCCGCTGTTCGCCGGCAACAAGTACGCGGGTATCAGCGACATGGCGCTTCATTATATTGGCGGACTCATCAAGCACGCCAAGGCGCTGTGCGCGTTCACCAACCCCACCACCAACAGCTACAAGCGGCTGGTGCCGGGCTACGAGGCGCCGGTGAACCTGGCCTATTCGCAGCGCAACCGCAGCGCCGCGGTGCGTATCCCCATGTACTCGCAGTCGCCCAAGGCGAAGCGCGTGGAGTTCCGTTGCCCGGATCCCACCTGCAACCCGTACCTGGGTTTTGCGGCCATGGCGATGGCGGGTCTGGACGGGATTCAGAACAAGATCCATCCGGGCGAGCCGCTGGACAAGAACATCTACGACCTGCCGCCGGAAGAGCTGGCCAAGGTGCCCAAGTCGCCGGGGTCGCTCAACGAGGCGCTGGACGCCCTCGAAGCGGATCACGACTTCCTGCTCAAGGGGGACGTGTTCACCGAGGATGTCGTGCGCACGTGGATCGACTACAAGCGCGAGCGCGAGGTGGGGCCGATGTCGCTGCGCCCGCACCCGTACGAGTTCTTCCTGTATTACGACGCGTAGACAGACCTTCCTCTGGTCTGCCAAGAGCGAAGGCCCCGGTCGTGCGGACGATCGGGGCCTTCGTGTTTTCACCTCGCGGTTTCGCCGCCGCCGGAGGATCTTTACATTCACTCCCACTGTGGGAGTACGCACTCTTTTCACAAGCGCTCCTCAGGGCGTTTCCTCAAGTTCGGCCTCACCGCGTGGACGATCGACTCTGGCACCCAGCAGCCGCTCGGCCAGCAACCGGTTGTGCTGCGCACAAAGAAGCCGGAGGTTGCCGATCTCGCCGGTGCCGCCCTGCGCGACGGGAACGATGTGATCGATCTGCAGTCCGCGCGTTGCGTCGCAGCGGCGACCATCGGGGCCAACGAACGTGCAGCGGCCATGATCGCGCGCGAAGACATCGTCGCGCATGCGAAGAGGAATCTGGCGCGGGTTGGGTGAGTCAGCTTGGGAGCCTGGCGTGCTGGACGGTGAGGATTGCACAGTCTCAGTTCTTGCCAGCTCGCGGCGCGAGCGTTGCTCGCGCCGGAGCACGGGATCGCTTCGCTTGAGCGTGTCGTCGAGGACGAGTTCGAACACGTGCTCCAGGGTTGCATTCGCAGGCAGACGGTGCCAGGCGAGCGCGCGAATGCGATCCAGCTTGGTCATGAACGCCGCACTCACGCCGAAGCGCAGGATGATGCGGTGTTGCAGATCACCCTCAAGTGTGCCCGGCGGTGGCGCGCTGTCAGACGGCTCCGATGAAGTTGCGTTCGGGGCATCATCGCCGGAATCGGGCATGGGCATGCTGGCGGATGTGTCATCCTTGGGCGGACGCGTGTTGGACGATGCAAACGAGCTGCTTTTCCGCCAGGGCATCGATTCCAACAGCGGGCTGCGCGGAGGGGCCACCACCACATCACGCACGCGGTCGAGAATCACCGCCTCCGGCAACCGGTACTCCGCGACAAGCGCGATCACCTCGTCCAGCGTCTTGCGCCGGATGCGCGCGAGTACTTCGTCCTTGTTGCGCGGCGTGACAATGCGCGACACGCGAGAGACCGTGCACACGTTGACCTCGTTGGCCTGCAGCAGTTGCATGATCTCCGGGAACCGCGCCACCGTGCGCGCCGCCTGGATGCGCCGGCCCGCCGCCGATCCCGAGTAACCCAGGCCCGACGTGCAGAAGTTGAACATGGAACTGTATCCCAGCGCGAAGTGCAGCTTGCGCCACTCAATCTCGATGAGGCACTCCAGCACGCGCAGCGTGAACGTGCGTTCGACTCCGGACAGTCGTTTGATGCGGTTGAGAACGGCAAGGTCGGGGAGAGATCGCAGGGACATCGCACAGCCTCCTCACTCGAAAGCAGGGTCAAGTGGGAGGAGCCGACGTGTATGTCTGCATTATATAGGCGTCGCGTGAATCATCAACAAGAAACGATGAGCGCAAGGACATTCGCTATTCACTCCCACTGTGGGAGTGACTACGGCAGCACTTCGATGCGGTAGAACTCTTCGACAATGCCGAAGCCGTTGATCACGTAGCCCACAACCTCGCCGTTGTCCCAGCGGCCTTGAACGCTTCGACGGCGCACTGCAAGTAGCTCATCAAATATCACCCGCCCCAGTCCTGGGAGGAAAAGGGCAAGAGGCTGAATATCACGGAGACCCCATCAGGTCCAAGCACGTCCAACACGTAAGCGTCAACCGTTCCATCGCTGGATCGGTGAAGCGCCGTGTATCCGATCTGACAAGGAGCAGCAGCAGAGCCATCAGTGGGGCTGTCACGCACGTCGCTGATCGGATTCATCAACAACGTTCCCCCGGGAAGGAAGTCGACCATGGTGTTCCCAAGCGGAGTTTCGTCTCCGGTGTACGCCGGGTACACGCCCTTCTCGGCGCGAAACTGCTCCAGTGCGGCCGCAACCAGGTTCACCGACTCCCACAGAGTGTCATACGCCTGCAGTGCTTCCGGCGACACCGAGGCCGTGCTCTGCAAAGTGATGATCACGTCGTGCGCGCCGCGCCCCGTGATGCGGTAGCCGTGCACTTCGGTGCTTCCCCACGGCTCCTGGCCATAGGGGCTCAACTCCTGGAAGAGCGTGACGCCGATCTGTCCCGGCCAGCGGCGGTCCTGCCCGAGCAGGCGCGGCTCGGTCATGAGGCCGGTGTAGCGGTTGGGGCGGAGCAGGTCGGCCTGCATGACGTTGACGTCCGTGTCACCAAACCCGCCCGGGAACAACCCGTCGTGCTCGGCGGCGTACGCCTCCAGCGCGGCCTGGATCTCGTAGCAATCGGCAATGATGAGATCGTCCGTGGTGGGGGGCGCCGGGGT
Source organism: Candidatus Krumholzibacteriia bacterium (assembly GCA_029865265.1). Lineage (NCBI taxonomy): Bacteria > Candidatus Krumholzibacteriota > Candidatus Krumholzibacteriia > Candidatus Krumholzibacteriia bacterium. The sequence continues at coordinate 18,781 of JAOUHG010000030.1, forward strand.
TACGCTCTGGGTGAGGTCGTTCTGGCCGCAGCCGAGAGCCACGAGGATGAGGACGGAAGCCCAAGTATGCATGCGAGGCGACATTGTCAATCTCCTGCCGAACACCACGCATTGACCGTGCCAACCGCTCAGCGCTCTCTTTCCTTTTGCCCGGCGCCTGGCGTAGAATGCCCTCCGTGACACCCCGCAAACCCGCCACCAAACCACGCACACGGCGCAAGCGCGCCGGTTCCGCCAGCGCGCTCCCGGCCGTGATGACGCCCGAGGCACTCGCCTCGCGCGAGCACCTGGTGGCGGAGACGCGGGCGTACTTTGCCCTCCTCACCCGTCCCATCATCGACGGCCGCACCCCGCAGACCCGAGGGCTCGAGTTCGTCGCGTCCTACACGCGCATGGTGGACACCATCGTGGGGCTGCTCTTTCAGCACGCGGCCGAGGAGAACGGCCTCACCGTGGACGAAACCGACGTGGCGGTGGTGGCCCTGGGCGGCTACGGCCGCGCGGAACTGGCGCCGTTCTCCGACGTCGACATTCTCATTACCTGCGGGCGCAAAACCAAGATTGTGGAAGCGGTGGCGTCGTCGTTCATCCGCCTCATGTGGGATTGCGGATTCGAACTCGGGCACGCAGTCGAGTCCGTGGTGGAAGCCGACACCGCCCTCACCCGCGACATGGACACCAAGACCGCGCTCATCGAGAGCCGCTGGGTGTGCGGATCGCGCCGGGTCGCGCGCGCACTGGATAAGAAGATTGGCCGCGTGCGCCGCAACGAGCGCGAGGAGTTCCTGCGTCGCAAGACCGCCGATGTAATCGAACGCTACGAAAAGTTCGGCAACAGCTTTCAGCTCATCGAGCCCAACGTGAAGTCCAGCCCCGGCGGGTTGCGCGACTACCAGACGCTGGTGTGGCTGGGGTCGGTGGGGCGCACCGAGCAGGGCCTGAAGGCGCTGCGCCAGAAGGGGCTCCTGTTACGCGGCGAGCGGCGCGAACTGGAAGCCGCGTACGACTTTCTCACCCGCGTGCGCGTGGAACTGCACCTGTCCACCAAGTCCAAGCAGGACTCGCTCATCGTGGCCGCGCAACAGGGAGTGGCGGATGCGCTGGGTTACCGAAAGCGCGGCGACCACCTGGCGGTGGAGTTCTTCATGCGCGAGTACTACCGCCACTCGCGCGCCATCTACCGCATCACCGCGGACTGTTTGCAAGCGCTGGACTACGGCAACAACGTGGGTGTGCTGCTGGGGAGATCGCGCCTCAAGAAGGACGGCTCGCGTTTGAATGTGGCGCTGCGCCTGCCGTCGCTGCGCAAGAACCCGCTACTGGTGTTCGAGAAGCAGAAGGCGGGCGGGCAGAAGCTGGAGCGGGCGTTGCGGCGCCGGCTCGAACACGTGCTCGACGAGGAGCTCGGCGGCGCCGACGTGGTGCGGCGCATGCGCCGCGGTTTTCCGGCGCTGCTGGACGACGACCGCAACGTGGCGTTGGTGGTGCGTTCACTCCACGAGACGCGCTTTCTCATGAAGATCATCCCCGAGTACGACCAGCTCACCTGCCTCAAGCGCTACGACCTGTACCACCACTATACCGTCGACGAACACAGCTTCAAGGTGCTGGAGAACCTGGTGTCGCTGGGCAAATCGGACCCGGCGGCGGGGGACTTCCTGGTGCGGCTGTACTCGGAATTGCCGCAAAAACGCATTCTGTTTCTGGCCGCACTGCTGCACGACATCGGCAAGATCGAAGGCCACGACCACGCCGCGCGCGGTGCGGTGCTCTCGCGCGTCATCCTGGAGCGCATGGGGCTGGCCGAAGAAGAGATCGAGCTGGTGTGCTTCCTGGTGGCGCAGCACCTGGTGATGTCGCACTTCAGCCAGCGCCGCGATCCCACCGACATCGGCACCATCACCGCCTTCTGCGACCGCGTCGGCAACCGCACCCGGCTCAAGTACCTGTGCCTGTTGACCTACGCGGACTACCGCGCAACCTCGCCGCTGGTGTGGAACGAGTGGAAGCGCACGCTGCTGTGGGAGTTGTACGCGCGCGCGTACGACTTCATGGCGCGTCGCGAGAAGGCGCCGGAGGAGGTATACCGGCAGCACAAGGAGAACCTGCTGGCCGCGTTCAGCGGCGGCGACCGTGCCCGTGCGTTGGCGCACCTGGACCTGCTGCCCGGCGGCTACCTGCTCACCATGACCGCGGAGATGGTGGGTGACCACATGCGCATGATCGAGCGCCTGGACGGCGAGCCCTTCTTGGTGAGCCATCGCATCGCGGGTGCCGCGCACGAGATCACCTTCTGCACCCACGACAAGCCGTACCGCCTGTCGGAGCTGTGCGGTGTGCTGGCCATCAACGACTTCACCATTCTCAATGCGTTTGCGTTTACGCGCCGCGACGGCAAGGTGATCGATGTGTTCGTGGTGGAACCCATCGACCGCGACGGGTTGCTGCCGCAGCAGGAGATGCTCAAACGTTTCGAGCACATCCGCGCCGACTTGAAGAAGATCTTCGACGGCAAGCTCGATCTGGAGGAAGCCACCCACGACCACGCTCGCCGCTGGCGCCGCGTTCTCAAGCCACGAATTCCCATCGAGACCCGTGTACAATTCGAGAACGACACCTCGGAGGACTACACCATCATCGACGTGTTTGCGCAGGATCGCCCGGGTCTGCTGTACACCATCACCCGCTCGCTGTCCGGGCAGGGGCTCTCCATTGCGCGCGCGCGTATCTCCACCGAAGCCACGCGGGCCATCGACTCGTTCTACGTGCGGGACGAAGCGGGGAGCAAGGTGCGGGATGCCGATGCGCTTCGGACCATCCGCGAAACGTTGCGGGGTCAGATTGATTGATCGAGGTGGCGGGTGTAGACGCCGCGCACCCCGGTCTTGGTATCCGTCAGCGCGGCGAGTGACGCGGGCGCGCCGGTCTCTTCGGACAGCCGCGCCAGGTGACCTTCCAGCCAGCGCGCCTTTTCCTCCGTCCCCGGGTGACTCATCTCCTGCAGCTCCATGAAGTGTTCCACGCGCGTAAACAGATCGACCGCATCGCGCAGCAGGGCCCCTTCGTCAGCGGTCAGGTAGCCGGTTCCCAGCAGCGCGTCGATGCGCTCGTGCGTGCTCATGGTAAAGAAGTCCACGCGATCCATGCAGGTTGCCGCCATGCCCACCGCGAGGATGTATTCGATGTCGTAGCGGCCACCCGCGGAGCGCTTGGTATCCCATTCCACGAACTTCTTTGGCGCCAGCCCCTCGACACGCGCGCGCATCTGGGCGAGCGCGGTGATCTCCTCCGCCGAAAACGGCCGCGCCACGAACGCGCGCAGCTTGCGCAGGAACCCGAGGCGCGCCTTCTCGCCACCCCACCAGGGCGAGCACTTGGCAAATGCCACCCGTTCCCACAGCGACGCGCGCGTCTTGAAGTACTCGTCGTAGAAGGCGAGATCCTGGACCAGCGGTGAGCTGGCACCCTCCGCGCGCAGGCGGAAGTCGAGCTTGAGGATGCGGCCGTCGGTGAACCACTGGTTGATGGCCTGCACGCGCTGCATGAGGTCCGGCAGGTCCACGCCGTCGGCCACCACCAGCAGGTCGAGATCGCTGGTGATGCGCGGTTCCCCCACGCCGTACGAGCCCATGACGAACACCGCCACGCGCTCCTTCTCCGGAACCATCTCGTCGAAGGCGGCCGCCAGATGGACGCGCGCACCCGCGGCGCGCGCCTTCTCGCCGGTGATGCCGTGTGGCCCGGGGTGGAAGCCATTGCGAAACGACTCCGCGAATGTCAGCAACCGCAGACGCTCGAACCACTGCCGCTGGCGCTCGCGACGCTCGGTGGTTGCGCGCGAGCCCCTGGCAAACGCTTCGCGCGCCGAAAAACGCTCCCATTCCGGCACCTCGGCGAGCATCTGGTCCACCGCCTCGCCCCCGTCGCCGATGAGAGAATCCAGCACGCCGATCTGCGCGCAAAGCTCGCGCGTCAGCAGCGATGACATCCCTGCGATACCCACCAGCAGCCGCCGCGCCGCGGGAGAGTCCACCAGCAAACCGTAAAAAGACGACTCGCTCTTCTCCGCGGCGGCAACCTGCGCCACGCGCACCAGCGCGGTGTCAGGATCGCCGGTGGCGGCCACGTCCTCCAGCAGAAACGGCAGCAGCTTTTCGAACTCGGCGCGCGCGCGCCGGTCGAGCAGGCGCGGAAAGGAGCCGTAGGCCATGCCGTGCAGCGTGCGCATGGCGCGCGGAACGTCGCGGATGCCGACCTGGCGCAGGATGGTTACCGCGCGCTCGCTGTCCTCGGGGAGCATGAGCAGCACCGAGTGCGGGTGCACGGATTCGCCCGCAAAGAACGCGTCCGCGAACGCGCGCACGTTGTTCAGGTGCCGCGAGAGCGTGTCGATGAAACTCTCCGTGGTGAACGACCCCAGCGGCCCGTGCGACACGCGCCTTGCCAGCAGCGCAATTTCCTCGTCGGAATCCGGGAGCGTGTGCGTCTGCAGCTGGTGCATCATCTGCAGGCGATGCTCCACCAGGCGGAAGAACCGGTACGCGGCCATGAGGTTATCCGCGTCCCATTCCTTGAGCAGCTTCAAGCGCCGCTGCGTGGAAAGCGACACCAGCGTGTTGGGCGTGCGCAACTCCTTGTGCTGCGGCGCGTGCATGATCTGGCCGGCCTGGGCAACGAACTCGATATCGCGGATGCCGCCCGCCATGAGTTTGATGTTGTGGCCGCGCTGGTTGGCGCGCAGGTTCTCCTTGATCTGGTCGCGCATGGCACCCACCGCCTCCAGCGGCGAGTAGGGCAGTGCGCTGCTGTAGATGAGCTTGCCGATCGAGTCGAGGAAGCGCTCGCCCAGCGCAAGGTCGCCGGCGATGGCGCGCGCTTTCATCATGGCCTGGAACTCCCACGGGCGGCCACGGTTCTCGTAGTAGATCAGCAGTGCCTGTTCGGTGTTCACCAGCGGGCCCGCCTTGCCGTCGGGGCGCAGGCGCAGGTCCACGCGGTAGAGATAGCCCTCCTCGGTGAGCGCGGACATGGCGTCGGCGAAGCGGCGCGCCACGCGCGTGTAGAAGTGCAGCGTGTCGTCGTCGCACTCCTGGCAGGCAAATATGAGGTCGATGTCGCTGCTGTAGTTGAGCTCGCGACCGCCCAGCTTTCCCATCGCGATGACCGCGATACCGCGGGGCCGGGCGTCGTCACCGAGTTCGTCGAATACCACGTCCAGCACGGTGCGCGCGATGGCGTCGGCGAGATCGCTCAGCCGGCGCGTCACCTCCTCAACCGACGCGCCGCTCACCATGTCGAGCACGCCGATCTTGAGCAGCGCCTGGCGGTGGGCGCGGCGCACCGCATTGAGCTTACCCTCCACGCTGCGGAACGCCTCCACCTCGCGCGCGAGCCACTCGGAAAAGCTGTCCACGTCGTCCGGCGAGTCCCACGTGGACTGTTCCATCAGCCAGTACACGAAACCCGGCTGGCGCACGAGAATATCGGCGAGGTGCTGGCTCGCGCCGAACACCGTGGTCACGAGGTTGAGAACCGGAGGCGCCGCGAGCATGGTGCGCAGGAATACGGACACGCTGCCGGTGCTCTCGAGGTAGCGCTCCAGGTTGACGATGGCGGCGTCGGGGGAGGCGCTGCGCAGGCAGGCCTCGACGATGAGGATGACGTCCTCGTCATTGAGATCGGCGGCGAGGACGCGCTCGCACACCCGCTGAAAACTGGACGCAACCGCGCTGGATGCGCCAAAACCGCACTCGGCGATGCGGGTTTCAAGGGCGAGATCCTGCGGGGGGTGATCGGCGGCGGGCGCGTCCACGAGGGAGCGCATCATTGCCTCGTGGACGTCCTCCACGACGGCGCGAAGCTTCTGATGAACGTGCTCGGGCATGGTGGTGGGAGGGCCGCTCGCCGCGAACATACCACTTGCGTAAGCCATTTCACCACACTAAACTAGGGTTCGTGGAGCGAGGGCCGGCTCCCCTCAGTAACAATGAAAAAAATTGAAGCATTCATCAAGCCGTTCAAGCTCGACGACGTCAAGTCGGCGCTCATGGAAATCGGGATCAAGGGGCTTACCGTGTCCGAGGTCAAGGGCTTCGGGCGCCAGAAGGGCCATACCGAGCTGTACCGCGGCAGTGAGTACCGCGTGGACTTCCTGCCCAAGAGCAAGCTGGAAATGTTCGTCACCGACGATGAGGTCGACAACGTGGTCGAGACCATTGTGAAGGTGGCGCGCACCGGTTCCATCGGCGACGGCAAGATCTTCATTCTGCCCGTCGAGGATGCCATCCGTATCCGCACCGGCGAAAGCGGCGAAAGCGTCCTCTAACCGCCCCCTCGCGGGCGCGTTCAATGCCATGATCGTACTCGGAATCGAAACGTCGTGCGACGACACGTCGCTCGCGCTTTATGCGCGTGGCCGCGGTCTGCTCGGCAACCTCACCGCGAGCCAGGTGATCCACGAGGAATACGGCGGCGTGGTGCCGGAGATCGCATCGCGGCAGCATCTGCGCGCGCTCTTGCCAGTGTACGACGCGCTGCTTGCGAAAACGAGCCTGCGGGGCGCTGACATCGGTGGCATCGGGGTGAGCAACGGTCCGGGCCTGGTGGGATCGTTGCTGGTAGGCGTGGGCTTTGCCAAGTCGCTGGCGCTGGGGCTCGGCATCCCCGTGGTCGGCGTGCACCATATCGAGGCACACGTCCTCTCCAACGAACTCGGCGGCGAGGGGCTGCGCTACCCGTGCCTGGTGCTGGTGGTATCCGGCGGCCATACCTCGCTCTACCTCGCCACGCAGGCCGGACGTTACGAGCTGGTGGGCAACACGCGCGACGATGCGGCCGGTGAGGCCTTCGACAAGATCGCCAAGCTGCTCGGCCTCGGTTTTCCCGGCGGTCCCGCGGTGCAGAAGGCGGCCGAGAGCGGAAACCCGCGCGCCGTCGACTTTCCGCGCGCCATGCGCGACCGCGGCGGTTTTGATTTTTCCTTCTCCGGACTGAAGACCGCGGTGCGCCAGCACGTGGAGTCGCGCCCATCACTCAGCGAACAGGACGTCGCGGACATCGCAGCTTCCGCACAGGCGGCCATCGTGGATGCGCTGGTGGAACGCACGGTGGCGTGCGCGCGCGCCCATACCGTGGGCGACGTGTACCTGGCGGGCGGCGTGGCCGCCAACCGGCCCCTGCGCACGGCGATGCAGGCGGCGTGCGAGCGAGCGCGTCTTGCCTACCACGCGCCGCTCATCGAGTTCTGCACCGACAACGGCGCCATGGTGGCGCGTACCGCGGAGTTGTTGCTCGCCTCGGGCCGCGACGACGGTGCCGCGCTGGACGTGTTCACGCGCGGCCCCATCACCTCCTGGTCGTAGACGAATATCCATGAAGCTTTCCATCGAAGGCACCGGCAAGACCTACCGCGGCGGCGTGCGGGGTCTGGACGACTTCTCGCTGGAACTGGCGCCCGGCGTGCTGGGGCTGCTGGGCCCCAACGGCGCGGGCAAGTCCACCCTGATGCGCATCCTCGCCACCATCACGCGCCCCACCGACGGCCGTGTGCTGTGGAACGGAACCGACATCACGAAGTCGCCCGACACGGTGCGCAACGTGCTGGGCTATCTCCCGCAGGACTTCGGCGTGTACCCCAACCTCACCGCGCAGGAGTTCCTCGAGTACGTGGCCGCGGCCAAGGGCGTGGGGGCGCGCGCGGCGGCGCGGCGCATCGACGAGCTGCTGCAACTGGTCAATTTGTCCGATGTTCGCAAGCGCCCGCTGGGCGGATTTTCCGGCGGAATGCGCCAGCGCGTGGGTATCGCGCAGGCGCTGCTGAACGACCCCGAGCTGCTCATCGTGGACGAGCCCACCGCGGGTCTCGACCCCGAGGAGCGCGTACGCTTTCGTAACCTGCTCTCCGAGCTGTCGGGTGCGCGCATCGTGATTCTCTCCACGCATATCGTCTCCGACGTGGAAGCCACCGCCACGCGCATCGCCCTCATCGCGGGCGGCCGCCTGGTGGCATGCGCCATGCCGGAGGAACTGCTGCGCTCGGTGGAGGGAAAGGTGTGGGAATGGGTGGTGCCGAGCGATGAACTGCCGGCGCTCAAGCAGCGCCATCGTATCAGCGGAACCCTGCGCCGCAGCGACGGTGTGCGCGTGCGCGTGGTCCACCAGGAGAAGCCGGCGCCGTCGGCACAAGCGGCCACACCCACGCTGGAAGACGCCTACCTGCTGCACATCGCGCCGCCCGCCGGCGCCACCACCGCATGACCGCACTCCGGCGCCTCTACCAGCTGGCGCGCGCGGACTTTCGCGAGCGCGTGCGCCGCTACGCGTTTCTGGTGACGATGGTGGTGGCGGTTTGCCTCGCGTATGCCTTCGTGCCGCCCAACCCCAGCAAATACGTCACGCTCTCGCTCGATTCCTATCGCGGTATCTACAACTCGGCGTGGATCGGGACATCACTCGCGCTCCTTTGCGGAACGTTTGTCTCGATGATTGGATTCTTCGTGGTGAAGAACGCGGTGGACCGCGACCGTCGCACACGCGTGGGACAGATCATCGCCGCCACGCCCACCTCCAAACTCCAGTACACGCTGGGAAAGACGTTGAGCAACTTCGCCGTGCTGGCAGCGATGGCGACAGTGGTGGCGGTGGCCGCCATCGGCATGCAGATCCTGCGCGCGGAAGACCGTTCCATCAATATGTGGCAGTTGTTCTCGCCCTTCCTGTTGCTCACCTTTCCGGTGCTCATGATCACGGCCGCGTTTGCGGTGCTGTTCGAGACCATCCCCGGGCTGCGCGGCGGCCCCGGCAATGTGCTGTTCGTGTTCGGGTGGACGGGGCTCCTCACCGTGGGAGCCTTCGGGAATCCGGACACCAGTGCGATGCACAACGATATCCTGGGAATGGGCGTGGCGTGGCCCGGAATGGTGGAGGCGTGCGCGCGCGCGTTTCCCACCTTCGATCCCGCCAGCCCGTCCATGTCGATGGGCATCCACATCAAGGCCGATGGCCTGTGGGTCATGGAGACGTTCCGGTGGGACGGGATTCACTGGACGGGCAAGGTGATTGCGTGGCGGGCCCTGTGGGTTCTCGCCGGTCTTGCGGTGGGCGCGGTGGCGGCGATTCCGTTTGACCGCTTCGATCCGGCGCGTGCGCGCACCGGCTCGCGGCGCCGCCGGCGCAGGCGTGGGCGTGCCGCGGCGGACGCCGTCGCGGTGGAGACACAGCCAGCATCCGCAACGCACGTCCATCTGACCCCGCTGGCGGGCGCGTCCAGCGCGGCGCGGCCGGGTGTGATGATCGTCGCGGAGTGGAAGCTGCTGACGCGCGGTCTGCGCTGGTGGTACGCCGGCCCGCTGGCGGTGGCGATCATGTCCATCTTCATGTCCGTGGAGATGCTCCGCTTTCCCGTGCTGCCGCTGGCGTTTCTGTGGCCGGTGCTGTTGTGGTCGCGCCTGGGCTCCAGCGAGCGGGTACACGGAACGGAATCCATCTTCTTCTCCGCGCCGCGCCCGCTTTCGCGGCAGCTTCCGGCCACGTGGATCGCGGGCATCGGCCTGGGAGTTCTCATGACCGCGCCCATCGCCATCCGCATGCAGCTCGCCGGCGAAACCGGCGCGCTGCTCGTGTGGCTGGTGGGAATCGCGTTTGTTCCGTCGCTGGCCATGGCGCTGGGCGTGTGGACGGGCTCGAGCAAGTTCTTCGAAGCTCTCTACACGTTTCTGTGGTACGCGATGATCCAGCGCGTTCCGTCGTTCGATTTCTCCGGATGTCTGGATGCCGGTGTCGAATCCGGCAATGCGGCGTGGTACGCCGTGCTCACCATGATCCTCTTTGCCGCCGCCGTGCTGGGGCGCCGCCGGCGCCTGCAAAACTGACCGGGCGTTTCCCCTGACGCGCGGGCGTTGAGCCCCAACAGCCCGCTCCCCCGTTCTTCCTCATTGTTCCCCGTTGTTCCGCGTTGTGGCGTGCCGCGTCTGCGGTCGTCCACGGCGCGGTTCGTGCAAACGTAACGCGCAATCATGCGTCGCAACGCGGCGCAGCGCGAAGCATTCCTTGGCATGCTCCTTGCCCGGTAGAAGCACGTTAACTGTCGTTGTGAGTTCACGTTCGAGGCGATATGCACGCTCCTGACAACTCGAGTTACCGCATCCTCGTCGCCGACGACGAGCCGCATATCCGTCAGATCCTGCGCTTCACTCTGGAGCGGGCGGGCTATCAGGTGTTTCTCGCAGCAGATGGAGAAGAGGCCCTGGCGCGCGCCGCCGAGGTAAAGCCGAGCCTGGTACTGCTGGACGTGATGATGCCCAAGATCGACGGCTACGAGGTTTGTCGCAAAATGCGACAGGATTTCACGCTGAACCAGATCCCCGTGATCATGCTTTCTGCGCGTGGGGACCAGCGCGATCGCGTGGCCGGCCTGGAGGGCGGGGCCAACGACTACCTGGTCAAGCCGTACTCCAACGAGGAGCTTCTGCTGCGCGTGCGCAACGTGCTGGAGTGGAACATCCGCCAGAAGGAAGCCAACCCGCTCACCGGTTTCCCCGGCAACACCGCCATCGAGCGCGAGATGATTGCCCGCGTGGCCAAGAAGGACCCCTACGCCTTCCTGTACATCGACATCGATAACTTCAAGGGCTTCAACGACTACTACGGTTACCAGAAGGGCGACGAGATCATCGGCTACATGGCCGAGATCCTGCGCCGCGCGGTGCAGAAGCTGGGCGGCGCCGACGACTTCGTGGGACACATCGGCGGTGACGACTTCGTGATGGTGGTGGCGCCGTCGCGCGCCGAGATCATGGCGCAGTACGTGGTGGACGAGTTCGACAAGGGCAGCCTGACGCTGCTCAACCCGGACGACGTCAAGCGCGGCTACCTGGAGATTCGCGACCGGCAGGGCATGCTCAAGCGCGTGCCGGTGATGGCGGTGACGATCGCGGTGGTCAAGAGCACCGACAACCAGATCGAACACTTCGCCGAGGTCAACGACATCGCGACCAGTCTGAAGGATTACGGCAAACGCATCGAGGGCAGCGTGGTGGTGAAGGAGCGACGCCAGGACATTCCGGCGCACATGGTCCGCACCAAACCGAAGAGCTGAACAAGAACATGGACATTCGCACCGCAGACGACAGGACCGCGACCATCGAGGCGCTGCTCAACGACGCGCGCATCGAGGCCAACGCGCTGCGCCTGCGCCTGGAGCGCTACCGGCGCATCATCGCGTCGACGCGGCTCATCATGGGGCACGAGCTGAAGAAGCCGACCTCGGCCATCAGTGGCTACCTGCAGCTGGCGCGCGAAGACGTGCAGCGCGCCGGCCTGTCCGAGGCGCTGTCCTTCATCGACAAGGCGCGCGCCGAGTGCGACCTGCTCAACGAACTCAACGCGTTCTACCTGGACCTGCTCAAGGTGGACGGTGGTAACGGCGATCCGACCGCCGAGCGGTTGAACGTCGCCGAGGTCATCGAGGAGGCCGTGCACCAGATTCCCGACGAGCTGCGGCCGCGCACGCGCGTAAAGATCAACATGCCGGACGCGCTGCCGCCCGCGACCATCAACCGCAATGCGCTCAAGCTGGTGGTGCTGAACCTGCTGGAAAACGGTCTGAGCTACTCGCCGGAGAACAGCGTCGTCGGCCTGGAGCTGGAAGTAAGCAAAGACATGCGCGGCGTGTCGGATGACGATCTCATCAAGATTCGCGTGACCGACGAGGGCAAGGGCATTGCGCCGGAAGACATCAAGCGCATCTTCATGCCCTTCGTTCGCCTCGACGAAGCCACAACCAGCGGCTCGGGGCTGGGACTGACACTGGTGCGCAGCCTGGTCGACATGTGTGGGGGAGACGTGTCGATTCGAAGTGAGGAAGGCAAAGGAACGACGGTCTACGTAACGCTCCCGCTCTCCGTCGTAAACCGGTGGGCGGGGGTGGTGTCGCCGTGAAGAGGTTTCCACACTGGGATGGGAGTCCCGGTGCCCTGGAGTCGAATCCGTTGAGCATCTTGTACCTCAGATTCATCGAGCTGTTCGCATTCTTCGGAATTGTGTTCGCCGCGCGTTTCCTGGGCGACTTCACCTATCCGACCAATGCGCTGGTCGTGGTGTTTCTGGCCGCGGCGTTCCTGCAGTACATCGGAGAATGGGTCTGGGAGCTGATCGGGCAACACTTCGGGTGGGACAAGAAGCGGCGCAACGGCGCGCTGCTGTGGTATTCCAGCTACGTCGACCTGGCCGCGGTGATTGCGCTCATCAAGCTCACCGGGACCATCGAGAGCCCGTTCCTGTTCATGCTCACGATTCCGCTGTTCTTCGTGTGCAACACCTTCCCGTGGAAGACCACGGTGGCGTGCTTCGTGAGCGCCTCCATCGCGGCGCTGGCCGCCCTGGCGGTGCTGGAGATGAACGGAACCATTTCGCACCAGACCGTCTATCACAACGCACCCGGTGTCTATCAGAACGCCCACTTCGTGGCGGGCTCACTGCTGGTGATGACCGCATTCGTCAGCCTGGTGATATTCCTGTCCAACGCGTTCCAGGATCGCATGAACGTCTCCCTGGAGCGCCTGCGCCGCAAGAAGCAGGAAACCGAATCGCGCATCGACGAGCTCACGCGGCTCTACGATATCACCACCGGCATCAACGCGGCCATGTCGCTGGAAACGCTGCTGCGCATCGTGGCCAAGGAGGTCACGCTTCTGCTCAACCGCCCCTGGGCGAGCATTGTTCTGTTCAACCAGAAGCAGGAGATCACCCACTCGGTATTCGTGGGTATCACGCCGACACGCGAGAGCAAGATCGAGAAGCGCATGCGGCGCGGCGGCCTGAGCGAGTGGATCTGGACCCACAACACGCCCATCGTGGTGGAGGACACCACCCGCGACAAGCGCGCCAACTGCAGCGAGTTCCTGAACCACTTCGACATTCGCTCGCTGGTGGGCTTTCCGCTGACCACCGGGCGGCAGGTCATCGGCGTCATCTACACCGGCGACTTCCTGCCCAAGTCGATCACCGAGCAGCACATGAGGCTCCTGACCACGCTGAGCCAGCAACTCTCCAACGGCATCGAGAAGAGCCGCCTGTACGACTCGCTGGAGCGCAAGATCCGGGACCTGGACCGGCAGATGGAGACGCTGCAGAAGGCCAACATTCTCAAGTCGGACTTCGTGTCGCACGTGTCGCACGAGTTGCGCACGCCGCTCACCTCCATCAAGGCCTACGTGGAGACGCTGGCCAACAACATCGAGGACCCGACCTTTGTGCAGCGCCGCGAGTTCCTGGACATCGTGCACAAGGAGACCAACCGGCTCATCCGAATCGTCAACGACGTACTGGATGTTTCCAAGATTGAATTCGGGCAGCGCCCGGTGTCGCGCTCGGCCATTGCGTTGCACGCCGTGGTGGAAGAAGTCCTGTCCATGCTGAGCCCTTCGCTCAAGGAGCGGGATGTCACGGTGAGCGTCAATGTGCCGGACTCCCTGCCGCGGGTGGACGGCGATGCCGACCTCATCAAGCAGGTCTTCATCAACCTCATCTCCAACGCGCTCAAGTACTCGCCACGAGGCACCACCATCACGGTGCGCGCGCGCGAGGAGGCGGTGAGCCTGGTGGTGAGCGTGTCGGATCAGGGCATCGGCATCCCGCGCGACGAAATCGGCAACGTCTTCGACAAGTACTTCCGCGCGCGTTCGCAGGTGTCCGCCAAGATGGAGGGCCTGGGACTCGGCCTCGCAATCGTGAAGAACATCGTGGAACAGCATGGCGGCTCCGTGCGGGTGGAGAGCGAGGAGAACGTGGGCAGCACGTTCTCGTTCACGCTGCCGCGCGAGGCCTGCTTCAACGATCTCATCGGCTACATCGGCGAGATCGTGGACGCGCGGGAGCAACTGCACGAAATGCTGGAGCTGATCGTGAAGATGATTGCGGAGCTCCTCAACGCCAAGCGTGTTTCGCTGATGCTGTTGGACAAGTCGCGCCAGGAGCTGTTCATCAAGATGTCGTACGGCCTGGAGGAATGGGTGGTGGAGAGCACCCGGGTCAAGGTGGGCCAGGGTATCGCGGGCAAGGTGGCGGCGAATGGCGAGCCATTGCTCATCAGCAATATAGAGGAGAACGAGGTGTTCACCGCGCCCAACAACCCGCAGTACGAGACCATGTCGCTGGTGACGGTGCCGCTGCGGGTTAACGACGTCATCGTCGGTGTAATCAACGTGAACAACAAGCTCAGCGGCGCGCCCTTCGACCACGACGACCTCAACCTGCTCATGTCGTTCAGCGAGCGCATCTCGCGGGCGCTGGAGCGCGTGCGCATGGTGGAGGACTCGCACAGCTTCCTGCAGGACACCATCGACGCGTTCCGGCGCATGCTCGAGACGCAGACCAAGACCAAGGTCATCGAGCAGGCGGTGGATCACGCGCTGAAGATTGCACGCAAGATGCGGCTCTCGGAGAAGGACGTGAGCGTGGTGCAATACGTGGCCAGTGTGCACGACATCGGCATGACCGAGATCAGCGACGAAATCCTGAACAAGACGCTGAACCTGTCTTCCGAGGAAATGATGCGCATCCAACGCCACCCCGAGCGCGGCGCGGAGCTCATTCGTCCGCTGGAGTTCGTGGAAGCGGTGAGCAACATCATTCTCTACCACCACGAGCGCTACGACGGCACCGGGTATCCCATGGGCCTCAAGGGCGAGGAAATCCCGGTGGGCGCGCGCATACTTGCGGTCATCGACGCCTTCCAGTCCATGACCATTGGCCGCCCCTATCGCACCCGCAAGACGGTGGAGGAAGCGGTGCAGGAGATCGTGAAGAACGCGGGTTCGCAGTTCGACCGCGAGGTGGTGGAGGCGTTCATACTCGTTCTCAGGGAGGACGGGAAGCTGTCGTCGCGCGAGGAAAAGGAAAGCAAGCGGCGGCTGGGTGGAACGCCGGTGGGCGCGCCCAAGGGATAGAGGGTCACTGGAACAGCCATGATGCAGCCGATTGTCATAGCGCACGTAACCGGGATTGCCACCCCGGGCACGTACCTCCTGCTGGGGGGCGTGCTGGTGGCGCTGGTGTTCCTGACGCTGTGGCGTGAGGCCATCACCACCAATACGTCGCAGTTCTTCTCGCGCACCCTGGCCACGCTGGCCTTCGGGACCAGCCGCGTTACCGCGGTGGTGTTCACGGGCGCGATGATTGCGGCGCCGTCGGGTCCGCCCGCGCTCTACGTCCTGCTCAATTTCCTGTGCCTGTACCTGGCCGCGCGCAGCATGCCCACGGTGTGCGACTTCTGTCCGAACGCCATGGAGATGGGCGAAGACGGCGCGAAGCAGGAGCACGCGCGGGAACGCGAAGAGGTGGAGGCCGAGGCGCGCGCGCAATGGCGCGCGGTGAAGTACCAGGCCGCCGTCTTCGGTCTGACCGCCGGGTTGATCTACGCGGTGGTGCCGCAGGTGCAAAGCGGCCGCATCACCTTCCTGGGTTTGATTACCGCGGTCCTGCTGGGTGCCACCGTGCGCGTGAGCGGTGCGATGGTATCCACGGCACGCACGGCGATGCGCGAAGTGCGGCCGGTGATGTTCCTGCTGGTGGGATCGTTGACCGTATCCTGGCTGCTGGTGGTTGCGGCCGGCATGAGCAGCGGCCACAGCGCGGTGGTGTTCCTGCGCGGCGCGCAGATGGCGGACATTCTGGCGCTCATCGGTGGCCTGTTGTCGCTGCACACCAACTACATCGTCATCGGCACGCGCATGCAGCGGGAGGCGGAAGTACGCACCTTTGAGGCGGAGAAGGCACGCAGCGAACTTAACTTGCTCAGCCGCGTGGCCTCAGACATGTACGACGACTCCAGCTCGCAGCTACGCCGCCAGCGGGATCAGTCGCGCTCGCTGGTGCGGCGTGCGGAGGATATGGAGCGCATGCTGGCAATCGGCCTGCGTATCCAGCAGCACAAGAACGTCAAGGAACTCCTGCAGATGGTCGCGGAACTGGTACGCGAGAACCTCGGCTTCGAAACGGTGATCATCCGCGTGCTCAATGAACGGACCCAGAGTTTCGAGCCGAAGGCCTACGTGGGGCTCAACGCCGACGCGCAGGACACGGTGATGAACCACCGCATTTCGGTTGCGGAGTACGACATGATGGCCGAGCCGCGGTCGCGGGTCGGACGCAGCTACTTCCTGAAGAACCTCACCCCGGTGTCGGGAACCCCACCCGCAATCCGCGAAGGCGAGGAGCCCGGCGTGCTGGTGGACGACCAGTGGGAGGCGGTGGAGCGGCTCATCGTACCACTGGTGGACGACGACGCGGGCGAGCGGACCATCGGCTACATCTCGGTGGAGGACCCGGGAAACCCCGACCGCTCTGTTGCGGACGTCATCGACACGCTCGAGACCATCGCCACCCTGGCCACCATTGCCATTCGCAACCTGAATCGCTACCGCGAGGTGGGCGAGAAGAACGAGAAGCTCAAGCACTACGCGGACAAGCTTTCGAGCCTCAACAAGATGAAGTCCAACTTCGTGGCGACCATCTCGCACGAGTTCCGCACGCCGCTGACGTCCATCAAGGCGTACTGCGAGACCCTGCTCAAGAATGCCGGCTCCATCGACCGCGAGATCCTCAAGGAGTTCCTGGTGGTCATCCAGGAGGAGAGCAACCGTCTGATGGGCCTCATCGAGGACATCCTCGATTTCTCCCAGATGGAGTCGGGCGCGGTGCGCTTCGAGCGCACGTCGTGCAATCTCAATGAAATTGTCACCGTTGCCGCCGGTGAGCTGGAAAAGAACTTCGAGGGCAAGCGCATCACGCTGAACGCACAGCTGCCGCGCGGCGAGGTCAAGATTCGCGCCGAGCGTGACCTGATGAAACAACTGGTGATCAACCTGCTGCACAACGCGTCCAAGTTCACCCCGGAAGGCGGGCAGGTGTGGGTGCGCCTGGAGGACGAAGTGGTGAGCGCGCGCATCATCGTGGAGGACAACGGCATCGGAATTCCCGACGACCAGATAGAGAAGATCTTCGATCACTTCCACCAGGTGGATGGCACCGCCACGCGCCGCCACGGTGGCACCGGCATCGGGCTGGCGATCTGCAAGAATATCGTGGAGTGGCACGACGGCCGTATCTGGGTGGAAAACGTGCCCGGGCGCGGCGCGCGCTTCGTCGTGGTCGTGCCCAAGAAGCAGGCCGTGGTGCGCAGCGAGCTGCTGACCGACTACGTCTCCACACGCCGTTTCGAGGTGGAGCGCTACATGGAACTGGTGGTCGAGCTGGTGGCGGAGCTGCTGCACGTCAAGCGCGCGTCCCTGATGATGATCGACGACGACGGCAAGGAGCTGCGCATCGAGAGCGCCATCGGGCTGGACGAGGACGTGGTGGAGCACGCGCGGGTGCGCCTGGGCGAGTCCATCGCCGGACAAGTAGCGCAGGGAAACAGCGCGTTCCTGGTGCGCAACGTGGAAAACGAGAACCGCATGGGCGGCGCCACGAACGGCAAGCGCTACGAGTCCAAGTCGTTCCTGTCGGTGCCGGTGCGTCGCGATGGCCGCGTCATCGGTGTCATCAACGTTACCGAGCCGGTGGGCCGCGACACGCTGGACGACGCGGACCACGCGTTGCTGGAGCTGTTTGCGGAGCGCGTGGTGCTGGCGCTGGACGCGTTGTCCCACTTCAAGGAGAAGTCGCGCGAATTCGAGGACGTGCGCGCCACCTTCAAGTCGATTCTGGACGCCAAGCGCTACATCGATCCGCACGCGGCCGACGCACTGTCGACCGTGCTGCGCGACGTGGCCGAGCGCATGGGGATGAGCGCCGCGGAGAGCGCCACCCTGCGCTACGTGTTCAACGTGTACGACCTGGGCCTGGCCAAGATCGGGCACAACATCATCAAGCAGCCACGCGAACTCACCGACGAGGATCGCGAGCACCTGGAGCAGCACACCATCGTCGGGACCGACATGCTCAAGCAGATCGAGTTCATCCCCCGTGTGCGTGACGCCGTGTTGTACCACCACGAGAACTACGATGGCAGCGGCTATCCCGGAAAACTCTCCGGGGATGAAATACCCCTGGAGGCTCGCATTATCCGTGTCGCGGACACATTCCGCGCGCTGATTTCGCACCGTCCGTATCAGAAGCAGTACAACCTCAATGAGGCCGTCGAGGTCATCCGGCACCGCGGCGGGACCATGTTCGACCCGAAGGTCGTGGAAGTTTTCATCAATTCGGTGAATCGGCACGCGGATCGCTTCCGAACCACGAGTAGCGAAGCCGAGGCGCCCGCGAGCGTCGAGGAGACGCCGCGCTAGGCAGGAATTGCATAGGAGGCAGGAATGGCGCTGGGCAAAATTCTCATCGTAGACGACGAAGTCTACATTCTGCACATTCTCGACTTCAGCCTTGGGGCGGAAGGGTTTGAGGTTATCACCGCCAACAATGGCGAGCTCGCAGTCGAGAAGGCGAAGCAGGAAAAGCCGAACCTCATCGTGCTCGACGTCATGATGCCGGTGCTGGACGGGTACGAAACCTGCCGGCGCCTCAAGCGTGACCCGGAAACGAAGAACATCCCGGTGGTGTTGCTAACTGCGAAAGGGCGCGACCTGGACAAGCGCCTGGGCTACGAGGTGGGTGCGGTGGACTACATTGTCAAGCCGTTCAGCCCCAGCCGCCTCATCGACCGGATCCAGGAGATCCTGGGCTGCCGCAAGTAGATTGGTTCCTGTAGTGCTGCCATGCGACGCGCGTCGGCCTTCCGGCGCGCGTCGTCTTTTGAAGGGCGGCCGATGTGCGGCGTTGCGCTCGCACGATGAGCGTGGGTATATTGGTGCCCGAACTTCCGGCCCGTGTAGTGCGCGGGGGGCAAGGGTCCGACGGTTATGCGCTCGCGTAAAAGGTGGATGATGTCACTTCGCAGAAATGTGGGACAGTTGCGTCGCCGGCTCCGCAAGTCGGCCGCAACCTCCGTGGCCCGTGTCACCGAGGGCCTCTACAAACTCCCCGCGAGCCGTCGCCAGGCGCTCGCCGAACTCGACCAGCAGCGTTCGGCGCAGGACGGGAAATGGTTCACCGCCCGCGAGAGTGAGATCGTGGAGGCGATTGCCAGCCTGGTTGTGCCCACCGAGGACGACATTCCCGGCGCGGCGGAACTCAGCGTGCTCGGACCCACCGCGGCTGCCACCATTGGTGGCTGGGTGGCGGTGTCACCACAGAAGCAGCGTCTCTATACCCGCGGACTGCTGTCTTTCGACGAAATCGCGCGACGCCGGTTCGGTGCAGGTTTTGCAGCACTGCCGTCGGAAAAGCGCGGGCAGTTGTTCAAGGACGTCGAGGCGATGTACCAGGCGACGCTCCAGTCGCGTTCGGCCGCCGGCAAGGTGACACGGAAGCTGGGGCGTTTTGTCGGCGCGTTCAACGGGTCGGTGCCCGCGGCGGATCTGTTTCCGGTGGTGCTGCGCGACACGAGAGAAGCGTTCTACACCAGCGAGGTGAGCTGGCTGTGGCTCGGCTATGACGGCCCGCCCATGCCGCACGGCTACGAGAACCTGCTGGAACCACGCCCGCGTCTCAAGAGCAACCAGGCCCCGAGCCTGCGCGAGACCGTCGATTCGCTGGCCTCCCGGCCGGTCCCGCCCGTTGCGCACCCGCTGCTCAAGCAGCGCGGCGAAGTGGACGTCGTCATCATTGGCTCGGGCGCGGGTGGCGCCGTCGTGGCCAAGGAACTCGCGGAGGCGGGCCTTGCGGTGGTTGTTATCGAGGCGGGGCCGCGCTTCAATCCGTACGTCGACTATATTTCCGACCGTACCGATTTCGAACAGTTCGCCAAGTTCGCCTTCAAGAAGCAGAAGCAGCGCGACGTGTACACGGTGGGTTCCGCGCGCGAATTCACCTACACGCGAGTGAAGGGCGTTGGTGGTTCGACGCTCAAGTACGCCGCGATGTCGCCACGACTGCACGAATCCGACTTTCGCACGCACAGCGAAGATGGCGTCGGCGCGGACTGGCCCATCACCTACGCCGACCTCGAGCCCTACTACGCCCGCGTGGAATACGAGCTCGGCGTGTCCGGTCCCGGCGGTGAGGAGGCGAACCCCTTTGATCCGCCGCGAAGCACGCCGTTTCCCAACCCCCCGCATCCCTTCAACCTTGCGAGCCATGCGATCAAGCGCGGCGCACAGTCGCTGGGTCTGCACCTGGTGCGCGAGCCGGTGTCGATACCGTCGCGAGAGTGGAAGGGCCGTCCCGCCTGCGTGGGCGCGGGAACGTGTCACATTGGATGTTCGATTGCCGCCAAGTCGAGCATGGACGTCACCTACATCGCCGCGGCGGAGGCCACCGGGAACATCGAGATCCGCACCGAGTGCACCGCGTTCCAGATCCTCATGGGAACGGACGGAAGAGCGCGCGGCGTTCTGTACTTCGACCCGGAGGGCCGTGAGCAGGAAGTGCTCGCCCGGGCGGTGGTGCTGGCCGCCAACGCCGTGGAGACGCCGCGCCTGCTGTTCATGAGCGCCAACGGCCGGTTCCCCGAGGGGCTGGCCAACTCCAGCGGGCTCCTGGGGAAGAACTTCTTCGAGCACATCGCGATCTTCGCGCACGGGCGATTCGAAGAGAGGCTGGACCCGTGGCGCGGCACGCCGACGGGTGGCATGATCCAGGACAACTACGCCACGCGGTCGTCCAACGGTTTCGCGCGCGGATGGACGACCATCGTGACTGCCAACTCGCACTGGCCGCTGGGCATGGCGCGGCGCATTCCGGGATGGGGGGCGGCGCACAAGAACCGGGTGCGGGAGCTGTTCGGGCATTCCGTGTGCGTGGCGTCCATTGGCGAACAGCTGCCCGACGAACGCAACCGGATCATGCTCGACCCCACCGTGAAGGACTCGTTTGGATTGCCGGCGCCGCGTCTGGTGAACGAGCTCTATGACAATGATCGCGCCATGGAGAAGGCGATCCGCAGGGATCTCACCGATGTGCTGGAGGCCTCGGGCGCGAAGGAAATCTGGAAGGTCGACTACATGCCCGGGCAATCGTCGCACTACCTCGGCACCTGCCGCATGGGAAACGATCCGCAGACCTCCGTGGTCGACGCGTGGGGCCGTACCCACGATGTGCGCAATCTCTTCATCTCGGACGGGAGCGTGTTCGTGACCGGCGGGTCCGTGAATCCCGCGTTGACGATTTCCGCGCTGGCCGCCCGCACCGCGGAAGGACTCATCCGGGCGTTCAAAGAAGGAACTCTGTAGGGGGGCGTCCATGAACATCGCGCCTTCCACGCCCGTCCTGTTGCTCTGGTGCCTGGCCGCGGTGGCGTTCGTGTTGACCTTCGTCCTGGTGGCCACGCGCTACGGTGACCTCCCGGAGGAGATTCCGATTCACTTCGGGATCACGGGCAAGGCGGACAACTGGGGCGGCCGTATTTTGATCTGGCTGTTGCCGTTCTCGATGCTCCTGATGGCGGTCTTGATGATTGCGATTGCGCCGATGGCCGCGCGCGATCAGCCCGAGTACCGATGGATTCCCGCCGCGATGGCGCTCTACATCGGCGTCATCACACTGACCATCACCGGGCGCATGATCGCCGTGGCCACGGGGCGCGCCAAGACGCTCGGCTGGTACACGTTTGCGATTATCCTGGTTCCGCCCCTCGCGCTCACGCTCTACGCCTTGTGGTTCCTGCCACGTCCGTAACGGTTGTGGGCATCCGCCGCCGCGAATCCGCTATACTCCCCGCCATGCCTCCCGAGCAGCTCATCGAAGCGTCGACGCCGCGCTACGCGTCTGTCGTCCTGCCCATCCCGGTGGACCAGTCGTTCACCTACGAGATCCCCGAGAAGTTTCGCGGGCGGGTGCAGGTGGGCTATCGCGTGGAGGTACCCTTCGGCAGGCGCAACCTCAACGGCGTGGTGGTGGAGCTGGCGCTCACCAGCGACGTGCCGCGCACCCGCCCGATCGCCGGGCTGCAGGAGACCTTTGCGCCCCCCAACCTGCTGGAGCTGGCCAACTGGATCGCCTCCTACTATGGATGCTCGCGCGGCGAAGCGATGCAGGCGGTTATCCCGCCCAGCTTGAAGCGCGCCAAGGTAAAGCCCCGGCCCACCGGGCTCTTGCGCATCGCCGACGACGCGCTGCGCGCGGCAGGCGAGGCCAGCGACGCGTACGCCGCCGTGCAAAAGAAGCTCTCGCGCGCCAAGAAGCAGCTCGCGCTGCTCACCGAACTGTTGAGCGCGGGTGGCGAGGCGCCGATTCCGGCCATCCTCTCGGAGTGGGGATACGCGCGCGACGTCATCGACGGACTCGCCAAGCGCGGCCTCGTGTGCATTGATGCCGTTGAAAAGGTCTCGCCGCTGGAGTCACTCGAGAGCGTTGTCGAGACATTGACGCCTGCCCAGCTTGATGCGCTTACGCGCATTGAGCAGGACATCTCCGCGCGCGAGTTCCGTCCCTCGCTCATCTACGGTGTCACCGGCAGCGGCAAGACCGAGGTCTACCTGCGCGCCATCCGCGAGGTAATCAACCGCGGCGGCGGCTGCATCGTACTCGTGCCCGAGATCGGCCTCTTGCCCCAGGCGACGGCGCGTTACCGCCGTGCCTTCGGCGACCTGGTGGCCATCATTCACAGCCGTCTCACCGGCCCGGAGCGCTTCGACATCTGGGAGCGCATCCAGCAGGGCGAGCACCGCGTGGTGGTGGGGCCGCGCAGTGCGGTCTTCAGCCCGGTACAGGACCTTCGCCTCATCGTCGTCGACGAGGAACAGGACGAGTCGTACAAGCAGGACGACAAGCCGCGCTACCACGCGCGCAGTGTGGCCATGGTGCGCGGCAAGGAGGAAGGGCTCGCCGTGGTGCTGGGCTCGGCCACGCCGTCGGCGGAGTCGTTGCGCCTGGCGCGTGACAAGCGCTACCAGTTGCTGCGCCTGCCCGACCGCGTGGGCGGCGGTGCCATGCCCGATATTCAGATTGTGGACATGCGCGAGGAGGAGTCCCGCGGCAAGGTGTTCTCGCAGCACCTCATTGAACGCCTCGACGAGACCATCAAGGCGGGCCACCAGGCCATCGTGTTCCTGAACAAACGCGGTCACGCGCGCTACGTGCAGTGCGGCGCGTGCGGCTGGCTGGCCATGTGTGTGAACTGCGACATCTCGCTCACCTTTCATCGCGTGGACGAGCGTCTCAAGTGCCACCTGTGCGGGTATGAGCGAGGCGTGCCAACGCGCTGCGACAAATGCAACAGCCGGCTTCTGAACTACACCGGCGTGGGCACGCAGCGCGTGGAACTGGATCTCAAGGCGCTGTTTCCTGGTGTGGGCGTCTTGCGCATGGACGCCGACACCACCAGCGGCAAGGAGGGCCACCGCAAGATCCTGGAGGAGTTCAGCACCGGGCAGTACCCCATCCTGCT
>JAOUHG010000031.1 GCA_029865265.1 Candidatus Krumholzibacteriia bacterium
CGACTCGAATAGTGATTCCGTCGATGATCTCGCGAAGAGCAGCGCTCGTTGAAGTTGCCTCCACCACACATTCGCCAGCAAGTGTTGTCAGTACAATCGAGCGCGGGGCCACGTCCGTGTTGTCCTGATAAGCCAGATCGCGCCATCGCTTAAGCAGCTGCACAGCGCGCTGGAGTGAGCTCTTCTCCGCCACCGATTCCTGATCAGGTACGGGTTCAACGCGAGCGAGCTTGATTCTCTCGGCCTGTCCTTCAAACCACCGCGCGTATCCCCTCGGGTCGCTCGGCAACCACATGCTCAGATCTCCGTCTGGTATGCGCACGCGCGTTCCAGAAGCTTGGCCGTCGGGGCGCGCGGGGAGAATGTCCAGGTGGAACTCATGCGCATACGTTAGCCGCACGCATCGACGCTTGCGCTCGATCATGTTGTGATACGTGCCGTGATCGCGGAGACGCCGCTCGACCATGTCGAGAACTGAGAGTGGTGCAATGTTCGCTTCACCCAGCTGCAGCTCGCACACGAGATCGAGATCGAATTCGTCCTCCTTGAGCGGCTTGACCGTTGTGCCGATGCGAAACGAACCCTGTGGGTAGATCACTGGTTTCCATGAGCGCAGGAGACTCCCTTCCGC
This sequence comes from Candidatus Krumholzibacteriia bacterium, assembly GCA_029865265.1. Taxonomy (NCBI): domain Bacteria; phylum Candidatus Krumholzibacteriota; class Candidatus Krumholzibacteriia; species Candidatus Krumholzibacteriia bacterium. Next base: position 632 of record JAOUHG010000031.1, read on the forward strand.
ATCCAGCCAGTGGCCTACGGCGACATAGTGCTCTTCTGCGCGATCGTACTCGGAGGTTGGCAGCTGCAGTTCCTCGCAGATTATTGAGAGAAGAGCATCGAGGTTCTCGGTTCGGGTGTTGTACATATACTTACTTCCTTTGTCCTTGTGGCTTGAGCCACTTAGTTCGCTTCCGCAGAAACAGGCATGACCGAGTAGAAGATGCGGCGCGCGCCTCTTCCCCCCGACGTCGTCGGATCCTCAACGACTAGGCCGGCATCGGCCAGAGTCTTGAGGCGATTCGCGGCTGCGTTAAGCTCAATGTCGCCCAGCATCTTCGCAACCTCGTTGGATGTCGTCCGTCCCATCCTATTGATATGGTCCAATGTTTGGGCGAGCGGCGGGCTGATTCTTCCGAGCACAGTCACGGAGCCATCTGCTCGTCGTTCCAGGCAGTGGAGTCCCCGCAACGCGAGCACCGCCTGGACATTCTCCCGAACCGCGTCACTAAGGTTCGTCAGCACGAATCTGCGGGTGCCCAATTCGCCCGAGATGACCCGTCTGACCAGAACGGTGAGGAACTCGTCGGCTGCCGAGAAGTCCAAAAACTCAATTTCCTGAAAGTCGATCACCATGACTTCGTCGGGTGTCCGCGACACGAGCGCAGCCAGCACGTCCTCGCGGAGGCCACCCCCTCGCTCCCGCCCCCCAATAAAACCTTTGGGAACATGATAGTTAGATACTTTTCGCTGAAATGTCATAAGTTTCACTGCTTACAGTGTAAGTATAGCCAAGCTAAGAATGGGCGTCAAGCCCCTACTGAAAGAAGGAGATGGCGACCTGGGTCCCGGGGAATGCATCGCCCGTAAATGGGTGGACCTTGGCTGCCCGGAGATATAGCCGAGTGCGGCCCGTTCTGATCTGGAGCGTGCCTTTGAAATCAAGGCACACTTTGCGAACGAAAGTTAGCCCGAGACCTCGGTTCGCAAAGCGAGAGAATTCCGGTCGCATCGCGTTAACGATCACCTCTGTGTCCTCCCAGTTCGCCGCCTGGGGGAACCGTTCGGCAAGGCTGTTTCGTAAACCGATCCCCGAATCCGCAACACTCAAGTAAACGAACCTTCCCTGCGCAGAGCGGTAGGTTTGCGCGGCCACGTATCCAATGCCAGCGCTATGATCGACGATGTTTTGGGCAAGCTCCGAAATGACGCCCGCGAACGCCTGCACGTCTTTTTCTTTGTATTTGAGTTGATTGCGCAGAATAGCTGTGACGCGGTCGTGGATTTCGCGCCGAATTCCCTCCACGTCAGCCGACTTCTCAATCTTGGTCAGCTCGAGGAGCACGTCGGATGAACCAGCGTGTTTCGGCCCATCAGCGTTTCGGCACTCGGCCATATCCTTGAGCACTGTATCGACGCCCATGTAACACAGATAGCCCGCCGCCTGATCAGATGTCGGGAAAAGCACAACCGGCGACCATCCCCGTTCTCGCAGCACTCTCACCGCAAGCGCCACACCCGTCATCCCTGCTGGGTTCACGAACGTGTGGGTGGAAAGATCGATGAGAAATTTTTCGCTGCAAATTGAAGCGCCTGCCGCCATCACGGCTGCGAACAGGCCGTCAACCTGTGGTGTGTCCAGTTTGGTGCCTTGGAGTTCTATTCGATGAGTTTCATCGTTCATGGAGTTCACCCATCCATTTACGCAGAAGTTGAGGATATCGTCCAGACCTACACCTTTCGACATGCGATTTGTGGGAATTGATACATTCACCCGCAAGGCTTCCGTACCCAGCCATAAGGAGCACTTATTGGCGGTTGATCACACCGTATCAGTGAAGCTCCAAGAAACGGCCGAGTCGGTCGTATAGTGATTTCGTCGGATGGTGTGTTCCGTTCTCCTAATCTCGTACTGCTGTTTCCCAGACGCCGAGGTGTTTGGCCAGGCGCTTCCATGACAGACCTCTGCTCTCTGCGGGCCGCCTTGAGGCGCTCCCGGAGGGTGTCGCCGACCGGCGGGAGCGGGTTGTAGTCCAGGAATCGGATGATCCCCGGCAGGTACCGGACCACTGGCTGGGTTTTTCCCTTCTCCCAATTCGCGACCGTCGCTTTGTCGACACCCATCTGGACGGCCACATCCTTCTGTAGGAGTCCCAGATCCATCCGTCGCTTCTTCACGTGTTGTCCAAACGACTTGGGCTGGTCCGGATAGTCCTCCGGCCTGGGTTTTCGTGCCTTCAGCCGCAAATGGCAAAAGGGCAACGCAGTGGCAGGGTTGCGTTGCCGCGCAGATCTGCAACTGTTCCCGAATCCTGGCGCAATTTCTCCGTGATCTGACTGGCGCGGGGGGTTCGTAGGAGATACGTTCACGGGGATTGTTACTTCAGCTGGAGGCCGCCAATGTCGCGCAGGACCGTTCGAGCATTGCCCACCGTTGCCGCAATTGCCCTGTCCGCAGTCGTTTACGACGCGGGGGCGCAGACTTGGACCGACATTACCCCCGTGGGCACCGCGCCCACGGGCCGTCGCCAGGCGTCGGCCATTCTCGACCCGGTCGACCATCGCATGGTGATCTTCGGCGGCACCACCGGCACCACCAGCAACGAGGTGTGGGCCTTCGACCTCGACACCAACACCTGGGAGAACCTCACTCCGGCCGCGGGCCCCCCCGCACCGACGGCGCGCATCACGCCGGCGAGCGTCTACGACCCCTACGGCCACCAGATGATCATGTGGTCGGGGCAGGGTCAGGGCGGCACGTTCTTCAACGACGTGTGGTCGTTCGATCTCACCGACAACACGTGGTCGCAGTACGCGCCCGCCGGAGGGCCGCCCGCGATACGTTACGGCGTGGGCTACACGTGGGATCCGAAAGCGCGCGACCTGGTGACGTTCGCGGGCTTCACCTTTCAGGGGCGCTTCGACGACGTGTGGCGCTTCAACGACCAGGCCGTCACCTGGACGGACGTCTCGCCCGGCAGCGGTCCCATCGAACGCTGCCTGCACGCGGCGTGCTACGACGCCGTCAATCACCGCATGATCATGTACGGCGGCCAGAACGGCGGTCCGCTGGGTGACATCTGGGCGCTGGATCTCGACACCGACACGTGGACGGAACTCACCCCGGCGAGCAACCCGCCCGGCCGCTACTTCGCCACGCTCGTCTACGACGCCGGCAATCATCGTGCGACCATCTTCGGCGGGCAGACACCATCGAACGCGAACGACGCATGGGTGTTCGATCTGTGGACCGGTCTGTGGACACAACTCGCGCCGGCGGGCACGCCGCCCAGCGCGCGCTACGGATCGGCCGGTATCTATGACGGCGCCAACGATCGCATGGTCGTGTTCGGCGGCTTCGACGTGGCCTATCGCAACGACGTGTGGTCGCTCGACAACCTCTCCAGCACATCGACCGGTGTGCGCCCCGCGGCGGTGAACGCGGCCACGCTGCACCCCAACCATCCCAATCCCTTCAACCCCGCCACCGCCATCCGCTTCGAGTTGGCATCACGCGGCACCGCAACGCTGCGCATCTACGATGCGCGCGGTCGCGCCGTGCGCACCCTCTTCTCCGGCGTCGCCGATGCGGGTGTCACTGCGCTCACCTGGAATGGCCGCGACGACGACGGCCGCGCGGTGGGGTCCGGCGTGTACTTCTATCGCCTGGAAACCGCTTCCGGGGCACAAGCACGGAAGATGGTCCTGATCAAGTAGCCCCGCGCCTTTTTGCGCGCCCGCCGGGTCGTTCCCCCCATGGGCCGGGGCACAACAGGGAACAACGCACCCCCGCGCGATGACACAATCCCCTCCGCTCCGGGGCACGGGCATTGCAGTTCTTGCCAGTGCGACGTGCACTCAACTACTTTCGCGCCGTTCCAGGGAACTATGAGAACGACACTGCACATCATTCTGGGCGTGCTGTTGTGGGTGGTATTCATCTACTACTGGCACCTGGTCATGAATCAACCCGTCACCGACGAGACCAAGCGGGCGCTCTCGGTGGTGGGAATCATCGTGGCGTCCATAACCGTGTTCGACTTCTTCTGGATCCTGTACAACGTGCGGCTCGGACGCCGCACCCGGCGCGTGACCCGGCCGGTCGAGATTCCCGCGCCGTCGTTGGATTTTCTGGGGCGGACCTTTGTGGCCCACAACGACGCCGAGCTGCGGGCCGCGCGCTACATCGAGGTGCATGTGATCCAGGTGGAAGACGACAAGTCCGCGGCCGGCCACAAGATGTTCCGCGTGACCGGCGAGGTACCCGAGGCCTGATGATCGACATCATCGGCATCCTGGAAGCGATCGAGCGCAACTTCGTCTACCTGGCGGCGCTCTCGTTCTTCGCGTGGTATCCGCTGGTGTCGAGCGGCGTGCTGGTGCTGGTGTCGATGCTGTACTACACCCGCCGCGAGCGCAGCTCCAAAAAGATCCGGCCGTTCCTCGACGCCGAGTACACCCCCTCGGCGTCGGTGGTGATTGCCGCCTTCAACGAGAGCGAGCACATCCAGGCCACCCTGGACGGTATTCTCGCCATCGACTATCCCGACTTCGAAGTCATCGTCATCGACGACGGCAGCAGCGACGGAACCACCGCGCGCATCCTGCCCTACGTGCGCGACGGCCGCGTGCGCCTGGTGCGCAAACTGGGCAACGAGGGCAAGGCCATGGCGCTCAACGACGGCCTGCGCTGCGCGTCCGGCGAGATCATTCTCATCATGGACGCGGATGCGATCCCCGACCCCGGCATCCTGCGCTTCGTGACACCCCACTTCAAGCAGCCGCGCGTGGGTGCCGTCACCGGTAACCCGCGCGTGTTCAATCGCGATACGCTTCTGGCCAAGCTGCAGGCAATCGAGTTCACAGCCATCATCTCGCTGCAGCGGCGCGCGCAGCGCGTGTGGGGACGCATCCTCACCATGAGCGGTGTGGTGGGCGCCTTCCACCGCAGCGCGTTGTTCGACGCCGGGCTCTACAGCCCCGACATGGCCACCGAAGACATCGATCTCTCCTGGAAGCTGCAACTGCGCTCGTGGGAGATCCGCTACGAGCCCCGCGCGGTGGTGTGGATGCGCGTGCCGTCCACCATGCGCGGACTGTGGCGCCAGCGTCTGCGCTGGGCGCGCGGTCTCGCCCAGGTGCTGCGCCGCCACGGCGCCTCCGCCATGACGTGGAGACGCCGGCGCCTGTGGCCGTTGGTGATCGAGTCCTGGCTCTCCATCACCTGGGCGTACTGCTTTGTGGTGCTGACCTCGCTGTGGATTTTCTGCTACGCCATCGGTTACCCGCCGGTGGGTGCTTCGCCGATTCCCAACTGGTGGGGTATGTTGATTGGCACCATGTGCCTCATTCAGTTGCTCACCGGTGTGCTGCTCGACCGGCGTTACGACCGGCGCATTCCATTCTATTACTTCACCGCCGTGTTCTACCCGCTGATGTACTGGATCATCATGGCCATCGTCACCTCCATCGCCACGCCGGGCGCCATGCTGGGCATGCGCAAGGCGGAGCCGGTGCGCTGGAAGCCGGTGAGGGGCGAATGATGATGCGCCGCGCGCTCTTCATCATATTCGTCCTCGTGTCGGCGGCGTCCGCGGCCGTGGCCGCGCCCGCGGACACAACGGGCGTGCCCATACCGGACCCGGTGCTGGCGGAGAATCTCCCCGCCGCGCTCACCACGCTGGACCGCGCGCGTGTGGCCGCCTACAACGACCGCCACCAGGAGGCCATTCGCTACTACCGGCGCACCATCGAGCTGTATCCCCCGCTGGAAGAAGAGCTGGCGGTGGAGCTGGGTCACCAGTACATGTGGGCGGACCAGCCCGACTCCTCGATGATCTGGTTTGAGAAGCAGCTCGAATACGACCCGGAGAACATCGAGGCGCGCAACGGTGTGGCACGGCTCACCAGCTGGAAGGACGACCACGGGCGGGCGGAGGCGATGTACAACGGCGTGCTCGAGGACGATCCCGACAACATCGACGCGCTGCTGGGGCGCGCGCAGGTGGTCAACTGGTCGGGGCGCAACCGCGAGGCCACCTGGCTCTACAGCGACATCCTGAAACGCTTCCCCGGCAACGCGGACGCGCGCGAGGGGCTGGCGCAGGCCTACTACTGGGGCGGGCGTCCCGACTGGGCGCGCGAGGTCATGGCCGAGGGCGGGATGACTTCCGGGCTTGCGTCCATCCAGCGCGACATCGAGCGCGATCGCGCGCCCGGTATCACTTATGCGTTCGATCGCAACAAGGACAGCGACGACATCGAGCGGCGCACCCACTCGTTCCGGGTGAGCACCGGCATTGCGGACGCGACGCGCATCTTCGGCGACTACGGCCACGCGAAGTACACCCAGCCCGGGCTGCCCGACGTGTCGCGCAACTGGCTGGCGGCCGGGCTGCAGAGCCGCTTCAACGAGTACGTGGGGCTCACCGCGGCGGCCGGCTACCAGTGGAACGCGTACGACCGCAGCGCGCTGGGGCCGGAGACGTACTGGCAGGACGAGTTCAACCTGTTCACCTTCGACGGCTACGCCACTTTCCTCCCCCACGACTGGACGCGAATCGACGTGGGGCTCTTCCACGGGTCGCTGCAGAACCCCGAGGCCATCTACCGCGGCATCTCGCTCACCGAGCTGTCGGCCGGGCTGGATTTGCGCTTCGCCACCAACGCGGTGTGGATCACCAACTTCGAGACCGGGTGGTACAGCGACGTCAACAACCGCCTCGGCGCCGGCACGCGCCTCGCCTGGCAGCCCTTCTGGCGGCTGCCCGGTTTCAACAACCGGTTCACCTCCACCACCGGGTTTGCCATCTTCGGTTTCAGCGAAACCAAGGACAACGGTTATTACGACCCCCGGCAGTACCTGAGCCTGTACGAGGACCTCGCGCTGGAGATGCGCTTTTCCGCGCGGGTTCGCGCCACCGTTTCCGGCCGCATCGCGCTGGAACGGGAGGACAGCGGCGACTGGTTTACCGCGGGATCGGGCAGTGCCTCGGTCTCGTGGGCGGTGTGGCGCGGTCTCGGCGTGACGGTGGGGGGCTACGCGTCTCAATCACGGCTCTCCACGCGCGAGGGCTACCAGGCCAACGGCTTCTACGTGACGGTGGATTATCTCCACTGGAAATAGCACCATGTCTCACATGACACGCCGCGACGCCTACATCGCCTTCCTTATAACCGTGGTGGTGGCGGTGGCGTTTGCACTCACCGTGGGCCGCATGGTGGTGACGGGCCGCAACGCGGGTTCACAGCTGCGTTCCGACCGCGCCCGCGATACCGTGTCGGTGGACGCCCGCGTTGAGCACGTTCCGGTGCTGTGCTATCACTACATCCGCGGCAAGTCCGACCCCATCCGCCTCGCGCGCGTATTCGGCTACGTGGTGCTGAGCCTGCCGCTGCTGGACAACTCGGAGCTGTGGACCACCAGCGCCGGCGGCTTTGAGCGGCAGATGGAGTATCTCTCCCGCCGCGGCTACAACACCATCACCCTGGACGAACTGAACGAGTGGCAGATCGGCCTGCGCGACCTGCCCCCGCGGCCGGTGGTCATCACCTTCGACGACGCCGACGAGAGCGTGTACGACTACGCTTACCCCGTGCTCAAGCGCCTCGGGTTGCGCGCAACCGTCTTCGTGGTGACGGGCCACGTGGGAAAGCGCTGGGGCGAGGTGCGCGTGCTCGACTGGGCCCGCCTGCGCGAGATGCAGGCGAGCGGCGTGTTTGACATTCAGTCGCACACGCACGACCTGCACTACAAGATCAACGACGGCGGCGACGCCGAGCCGGTGTTCCTGGCTGCCACGCGGCCCGGCGAAACCGTCGATGGCGTGACCTCATGGGAGGAACTGGTGCGAACCGACCTCACTCGCTCGCGCGACGCCATTCGCCAGCACATCGGGCGCACCCCCGCCTACCTCGCCTGGCCGTACGGCTTCGGCAATCCGCGCGTGGACCGCGTGGCGCGCGAAGTTGGCTTTACGCGCACGTGCTCGCTGCGCCTGGGCACCAACACCCCCCTGCGCGCCACACCGGTGACCGCGGACACCGACGCGTTCGAGATTGCGCGCTACACCATCACCGCGCGCACATCCCTGCGTGTGTTCCGCGCCATGATTTCCGGGACGTACAGTCCCGACGTCTAGCCACTCGCGGGATCTCCCCAACTCCTCCCTTTCCGAATTGCATCTCGCACGGGCTGCGGGCGGCAGGTTTTTCCGCCTGATGCCCGGAATGGGCCCGTGCGCCGCGAAGTGGTGGTGGCACACAACTTGCGCTCGCCGCTTCGAACAAACCCGAATACATCGCTCGAAGGGGGAGTCCATGTCGTCGGTACGCAAAAGCATTCATCACGGGACGCACCTGAACTGGTTCGTCCTGGTCATGGTCTGCGCCATGGGCGCGACCGGTCTGTTCTTCTCGCTGCCTTCACTGTCCGCACAGTTCGATCCGCTCGACCTGCTGACCAACGCACAGATGGCGTTTCTGGTCATTTCCGCCAGCTCGGTGATAGTGGCCGGCGGACTGGTGCTGCAGCGCAGGGATCTCATGCGCCTGTGGGCGCTGTACGAAGCCGCCCAGCGCGAGATCGCCGAGCGCGCCGAAAAGGCGCGGGCACGCGACTACGCGCTGCTCAACGTGAGCAAAATGATGGTGGCGCAGAACGACGTCAACGCGGTCTTTACCTGCGTTACCGACACCTGCGTGGGCGTGTTTGCGTGCCACCAGGCCTCCCTCATGATCTTCGACAAGGACAGCAATTCGCTCGAGGTTCGCGCGGCCAGTGGCAAGATGGTCCCCGAGGGAATCATCGGTACCAGGCAGAAGCTGGGCGTGGGCATCGCCGGCTGGGTGGGCATGCGCCGCGAGCCGCTGCTGATTCTCCCCGGCGGCAAGCCGGCGGACAATCCGGGCATCGAGTTCAAGCAGAAGGATCTCACCGCCGCCATGGTGGTTCCGATAATCATGCGCGACGAACTGGTGGGCGTGATCAACGTGAGCTCGCGTAGCAAGCAGACCGTGTTCGACAACGAGGACATGCGCGCGCTGCAGGTGTTCGCGGAAAACGTGGGCGTCGCGGTGCGGCACACGGAGCAGGCCGCGTGGATGCGCGCCACCATCCAGCACCTTCAGGACCAGAAGGACCGTGCGGGCGTCTCCACCGTGATCCCGGCGGCGCAGTCGGCGACACCCAGCGAGATCAACGATCTGTAGGCACTTCAAGCGGCAAGAGGCATCGCTCCTCCGCTCATGATCCTCGCGCGAAACATTTGAAATCGCGCCGCCGTGCTGCTTCCCCCGATGTCGCGTGCGCCCCGCTCTTTCTACAGCAGGCTCTGGATGGCGCCGCCGTCTACCTGGATGGTGACGCCGGTCACATAGCTCGCGCGTTCCGAGCACAGGAACGCCACCACCGCCGCCAGCTCCTCCGGCCGCCCCAGCCGCTGCGCGGGGATCGTTCTCTCCCACTCCGCAAACACGCTCTCTGCCTCGACGCTTTTCGTTGCCGCGGTGTGCGCCGCGAGCTCGTCGAGACGTTCCGTCCTGGTGAAGCCCGGTGCCACGTTGTTCACCGTGATCCCCTGCGCGGCGAGTTCCAGCGAGATGGACTTGGAGAATCCCAGGATGCCGGGGCGCATGGTGTTGGAGACCAGCAGGTTCACGCGCGGCTGCTTGACCGTGGAGGAGAGGATGTTGACGATGCGGCCCCAGCCGTTGGCGCGCAGGTGCGGGACGGCGGCGCTCATGAGAGCCAGCGCGCTCATGAGGGTGGAGTCCACCCCGCGACGCACGTCGTCCAGGCTGACCTGGTCGAAGGAACCCGGTGTCGGGCCACCGGAATTGGTGACCAGGATATCCAGTTTACCGAACGCCGCGGCGGCCTCTTCGACGAACGCCGCGCACGCCTCTGCGTTCGACAGATCCACCGCGGACGCGAGCACCTTCGCACCCGGCACCGCGGCGGTAATGCGGCGTGCCGCGTCGTTGATGCGCCCCTCGTCGCGCGAGCAGATGGCCACCGACGCCCCCTCGCGCGCCAGCTCCAGCGCGCACGCGTATCCGAGCCCCTGGCTGGCCGCGGCGACCAGCGCCGCGCGCCCCCTGATGCCGAGTTCCATCGATTTCCTCCGTGGTTTCCGGCGGCCCCCACCCCGTGGACAGGCGCCCCGCCGTTCGGCTATAATAGATGGTCCCGGGCGCCCTGAAAAGGTGCCCGCGGCCGTTTCACAGCATCGACCTCACAGCCGCAGGAGTTGCACGCAATGAGCGTTATGAAGGACATGAGGAGCCGCTTTGGAATGTTCGGCGAGCTCTGGGCGTTCATGAAGGTCCGCAAGAAGTGGTGGCTCGGCCCGATCATGATCTTTCTCATGCTGCTCGGCGTCCTGATCGTCTTCACCGAAGGATCGGCGCTGGCCCCGTTCATCTACGCGCTGTTCTAGAGCGCGGGGCACACCAGCAGGAGTCGCAACGGGCGGTGGCTTTCGAGCCGCCGCCCGTTTTCGTTCCGCGTCCGCGCGTCTTTACATTCACTCCCACTGTGGGAGTACACACTTTTTTCACAAGCTTTCTGAGGAACCTCAGTGCCTTCCGCCTCTCTCGGTGCGGACATCTTCCAGGCTCAAACCCGTGGGGGTTCGGCCCGCAAAGTACAGCATCCCATCCCTGACTTCGAACATGCCGTTAATCCCCCATGGAACCACGAAGCCATCATCGACGCGTTGCAGGGCGACGCAGTAGTCCCTCCCCGTCGTGACCCGCGGCCGGGTACTGTCGTACCGCCACTCCGGCCAGTAGTCGCCGCTCGCGATCGCTGCGATCTGGATGGTTGAGTCCAGGGGCTCGCCACCAACGCTGCGCACCTCAGAAAGGTGCAATTCAATCAACGCGTACTCCGTCCCGTCAGGGGCCGTCGCGTACCGATGTTCCTCGCGGCGCAGGCACCCGGTTACCACAATTTCCGCTTCTCTCATGACGCGACGCGGATTCGCTGCGGCAAGACGCCCGCGAATCTCGCCGAGATCCTTCAAGTAGAGACCGTCGTTTTGTTGCTGCCAGCCGCTCCGGCCCTCAACAAAGCGTACGCGGTCATCACGCACCCGGTACATCCCCCCCCAACAACGAGCTTTCCCAAACCAGACCAACAACCATTCGCTGCCCCGTCCGATACACCGTACCCAGGGCTACACGGTCGCAACTCAGTAGCGAATCGAGTTCGCGTTCGGGATGGAACCGCGCGATGGGTGTTTGCGCGAGCAACACGAACAGAGAAAAGGCGAGTAGCCCCATCGCCCGCTCAGTACTCGATGCCCCGCTGGGCGTAGATGCCGCGCTGGAAGGGGTGCTTGATTTCGCGCATCTCGGTGACCAGGTCGGCGAATGCAATCAGGTCGGGGTGGGCATCGCGGCCGGTGAGAATGACGTGCATGTCCTTCGGCTTTTTGCGCAGCGCCGCGAGCACCGGTTCGATGTCGAGGTAGCCGTAGGCAATGGCGTTGTTGATCTCGTCGAACACCAGCAGGTCGTGCTGCTTGGCCGCGATGGCGTCGCGGCACGCCTCCCACGTCTTCCACGCCACCGCGGTGTCGCGCTCGCGGTTCTTCGTCTCCCAAGTGAAGCCCTCGCCCATCGGCACCATCTCGATGCCCAGCTTCTGCGCCGAGTGCAGCTCGCCGTAGTCCCACGACCCCTTGATGAACTGGATGATCTTCACCTTGAAGCCCACACCCACCGCGCGCATGGCCGTGCCCAGCGCCGCCGTGGTCTTGCCCTTGCCGTTGCCGGTGTGGACGATGACGAGTCCCACGCGGCGGCCTTTGGGGTTCTTTTTTTTGCTTGAGGACGCTTTGGATGGCATGGTGCGACCCGGGAAACGGCGGCGGATTCGGGTTGTAACGGCGGCGTGCGGGCTTTAAAATAGCATGCGTCCATCCTCGACGGCAAGCGCCGAGGGCCGCACTCCCCCCCCCCGGGGGTGAGAACCAACATATGCGCACGATCTATCTGGATAACAACGCCACCACGCCGGTGCTGCCCGAGGTGTTCGAGGCCATGCGGCCGTTCCTCACCGAGCACTACGGCAACCCGTCGAGCCCGCACTGCATGGGCGACAAACCGGCGTCGGCCGTTCGCGACGCGCGCGTCAAGGTGGCGTCGCTGCTCGGCGCCACCGACACCGAGATCGTGTTCACCAGTAGCGGCACCGAGTCCACCAACATCGGCATCCGTGGCGTGGTGGAGATGAACCGCAACAAGCGACACATCATTACGACCGCGGTGGAACATTCCGCGGTGCTCAACCCCGTCAAGCGCTACGGCGCGCTGGGCTTCGACGTCACCATCCTCCCGGTGGACCGTGCGGGACGGCTGGACCTGGACGCGCTGCGCAAGGCACTGCGCGACGACACCGCGCTCGTCGCCACCATGTTCGCCAACAACGAAACCGGCGTCATCTTCCCCATCGACCGCATCGTGGAGATTGCGCACGGGCGCGACGTTCCCGTGCTGGTGGATGCGGTACAGGGCGTGGGCAAGCTGCCCATCGACGTGAAGGCGCTGGGGGTGGACTTCCTGGCCCTCTCGGGGCACAAGTTTCACGGCCCCAAGGGCGTGGGCGCCGTGTACATCCGCAAGGGCACCCGGTGGGCGCCGGTATTCCTGGGCGGGAGCCAGGAGCGCGGCCGGCGGCCGGGTACGGAGAACGTGGCGGGTATCGCGGCGCTGGGCGTGGCCTGCGAGCACGCGGCGGGCAATCTGGTGCATTACCATACCGAGGTGCGCGCACTACGCGATCGCTTCGAGCACGAGTTGCTGGACCTCGTCCCCGACTCGTTCGTCAACGGCATCGCCTCGGAACGCCTGCCCAACACGTCCAACATCGGCTTTGCGGGCATCGACGGCAACGCCATGCTGGTGCTGCTGGACGAGGTGGGCATCTGCTGCTCCGCCGGTTCGGCGTGCAAATCGGGCGCCGGGCTTCCCTCCCATGTGCTGGGCGCCATGGGCCTCTCGCCGGAGGAGGCCGCTTCGTGCCTTCGTTTTTCAATGAGTTCGCTCACCACGTGCGAGGATATTGACGCCTGCATCCAGCACGTCCCCGCCATCGTCGAGCGCATGCGCCGCAATTTCATTTCTGCCTAATACCCCGTTCACACGGTCCGGATGGCCGGGCAACCGGTTACATGGCGCGGGATCAGCGGACGGCGAGGGCGGCGAGGGTCTTCTCCACGAGCGCTTCGAGCGGTTGGGTGGCATCGAGCAAGAGGCGGGCGTAGGCGCGGGTGGGATGGACGTGCCGGTCGTACATGGGGCGCACGCTGCGCTGGTAGTGCTGGCGCACGGCGTCCGCTTCCCGGCCACGCTCGGCGACGTCGCGCGCAACGCGCCGCGCGAGACACGCATCGTGCGCGAGGTTCAGGTAGACCGGCGTGGTGACCACGGCGCGCACATCGGACCAGTACAGCGCGAAGAGTCCTTCCACAATGACAAACGGTGCCGGATCGACCCGCCTGGTGTCGTCCAGGCGCGCGTGGGTGGCGTAATCGTAGACGGGCTGCCGGACCGGCTGGCCGGCCGCGAGCGCGGCCACCTGCCGTATCAACAGCGCGTGGTCCAGCGCGTCGGGCACGTCCACGTTGATCTGGTCGTCGGGGACGCCGCGCTGGTCCCGGTAGTAGGCATCCAGCGCCACCACCACCCCGCCACCCGGGACGCCGGCGGCCAGCAGCCGCGCCAGTGACGTCTTTCCGGACCCGGAGGGCCCGGCGATGGCGACGACATGGGGGACGGATGACCGGCTCATGGCGGAATCGTAGCACAGTGTGCTAGCATGGCTGGCTATGGCGACCCGAAGTTTCTCGGAGTCGGTCCGGGTCCGGTCCCCGGGCGTCTACGGGCGGATTGCGGGCACGAGCCGCAATGTCCGGGCAACGCTCCTCGGCATCGTGCTGGTCGTGGCGGCGCTGGTGTTTCTCAGCGTGGAGCGCGGCCAGCGGGTGGCGGAGTGGGCGCCGCTCGACGTGGTGTCCTCGCGCGACCCCCTGCAGGAACTCCCCATCCGCATCGCCGGCAAAGACGGCGTGGTGCGGCCGGCCCGCACCCACGACGCTGTGCTGGACATGAAGCGGATTCCCGCGCTGGTGGTGGGCGTCGACCTCGATCGTATCGCGCCGGCCCCCGGCGGCAACGCCGTGGTCATCCGCAACGACAAGGGCGACGAGCGCTTCCGGGACACGATTGATGCACACTACTTCGACGACGGCCGCTTCATGTTGAAGCTCTTTGCGGGGCAGTTTCCGCCCGGGGTCTACTGGCTCGAAATCGAAGCGCTCAGCGAGGGCGGCGATGCGCGCGTGGTCGCGGCTTCGTGGTTCGAAGTGCTTCGCTAAGCAGCGCCGCTTGCGCGGCGGATTTCATTCCACTCACACAATAGAAGATTGCGGGACATCATGAAGAAACTCTCCATCGGTCACAGCCCGGACGCGGACGACGCGTTCATGTTCTACGGACTGGCCTCCGGGCGCGTGAAGGTCGAGGGCTACGCCGTCGACCACGTGCTCGAGGACATCGAGACCCTCAACCGCCGGGCGCGTGGCGCCGAGCTGGACGTCACCGCGATATCCGCGGCCGCGTACCCCACGGTGGCATCGCTCTACCGCATCATGTCCTGCGGCGCATCGGTGGGCCGCCGCTACGGTCCGGTGGTGCTGGCGCGCAAGTCGCTCACCATGCCGGACCTCAAGGGCCTGCGCGTGGCCGTCCCGGGCGAGCACACCACCGCGTACCTGCTGTTCCGCCTGTACATGCCCGCACCGTTCGAACCGGTGATCATGGACTTCGAGGCCATCATGGATGCGATCGCGTCGGGCAGTGTCGACGCGGGTGTCGTCATCCACGAGGGGCAGCTCACCTGGCCCGAGAGCGGGCTGCACAAGATTGCGGATCTCGGCGACCTGTGGATGGAAGACACCGGCCTTCCCATTCCGCTGGGACTCGACGTGATCCGCCGCGGCCTCGGTGACGCAACCATGAACTCGGTGGCGCGCGGCCTCAAGGAGAGCATCGTGCTCGCGCGCACCCACGAAGACGACGCGGTCGACTACGCCATGCAGTTCGGCCGCGGCGTCGACCGCGAGACCTGCCGCGCGTTCGTGCGCATGTACGTCAACGAAGACACGGTCGACATGGGCGACGACGGACGCCGCGCCCTGGAGACCCTCTTCACCCGGGCGGTCGGGGCGGGAATCCTCGATCGCACCCCCGATCTCGATATCCTCTGGGTCTGATTTAACTTCCTGCCACTAAATAGGTTGCCGTTTTTTGTCCCGGCAACCCCCTTGACGACATGATATCATCTTGATATGCTAATCATAGCTTTTCCGTGAAGGAGGAAATTCCATGGTTACGCGGGAAAAAGAAGTTCATCCCCTGAGTGGCTGGTTGATGCTTCCGGTGCTTCTCATTGCAGGCATTGCACTGGGCTTCTGGTTCAAAGAGATCGTCACGATGGGGGCAACCCCGTCCTTCATCATCACGTGGTCGCTGGCGGTCATGGTGTGGAGCGTCCTGTTGACGGGCTTCTTCACGCTGCAGCCCAATGTGGCGGTGGTGCTGGTCCTGTTCGGCAAGTACGCAGGATCGGCGAAGACCAGCGGCTTCCACTGGGCCAACCCGTTCTACAAGAAGGAGAAGGTGTCGCTGCGCCTGCGCAACCTCAACGCGGAGAAGGTGAAGGTAAACGACGCGCGCGGTAACCCCATCGAGATCGCATCGGTCATCGTGTGGCGCGTGATCGACACCGCACAGGCGGTGTTCGACGTGGATGAGTTCACCCACTACGTCACCGTGCAGAGCGAGTCGGCCATCCGCCACCTGGCCAGCGAGTATCCTTACGACACCACCGAGGACGGGCAGTTGTCGTTGCGCGGCAGCATGGACGAGGTGTCCGAGTCGCTCACCCGGCAGTTGCAGGAGCGCGTCGGCCTGGCCGGCGTGAGGGTGGACGAGGCGCGCCTGAGCCACCTGGCCTACGCACCGGAGATTGCCTCCGCGATGCTGCAGCGCCAGCAGGCCGACGCCATCGTGTCCGCGCGCACGCGCATCGTGGACGGCGCGGTGGGCATGGTGGAGATGGCGCTCGAGCGCCTCGACGAGCACAAGATGATCAACCTGGACGACGAAAAGCGCGCGGCCATGGTGAGCAATCTGCTGGTGGTGCTGTGCGGCGACCGCGCGGCGCAGCCGGTGGTAAACACGGGAACACTGTACCAGTAGGAATGTGAGACGGAATGTCCGGACGGAAATCGTACCTGCTCAGACTGCCGGAGGAGCTGCTCGACGAGCTAAACCGCTGGGCCAAGGACGATCTGCGCAGCCTGAACGGACAGATCGAGTACATCCTGCGCGAGGCGCTGCGCAAACGGCGCGGCAAGCCGATGGCGCCGGAGCCACCGGACGACTCAAAGCCGGCGTAGTAACACGAAGGGCGGAGAGTCGCAAGACCCTCCGCCCTTCTTCGTGTCGCATGGGGCGCGCGATACCGCTCCTCCGCGCGTTACTTCAGCAGCACCATTTTGCGGCTCAGCGCCCGGTCGGATGTCTCCAGCCGGTAGAAGTAGACGCCCGTTGCCACCGCCGCGCCGCGCGCGTCGCGCCCGTCCCACGTTTCCGTGTAACTTCCGCGGTCGCGGTCGCCGTTGACCAGCTCGCGCACCAGCGCACCCGATACGTCGTAGATCGCCAGGCGCACGCGTCCGCTTGCCTTCACCGAGAACCCGATGGTGGTCTGCGGGTTGAACGGGTTGGGATAGTTCTGTGACAGCGTCGTCTGATACGACGGTCCCGCCCCCGTTGCACCACCCACCGTGTTACCGAGCCACGTAATGATGTCGTGCAGGTGATCGGCGCGATCGCTGACACCGTTCAAATCATCGTCGGCAACGTACTCGAAGCCGAAGCCCGACATCAGCACGCCCACGGTGGCGGTGTTGCCGTTGACCCGCGCGTTGGACAGCACGCCACCGTTGGTTCCGGCCGGTGCGCCGTACGCGATCTCCATGGCACTCGAGCCCGACGGCTCGAGCACGTCGAAGTCGTTGAGCAGCGGGCACCCGCCCTGCACCGTGAACGTCGGGTCGCTGGTGAAGCACAGTCCGGTCGACGTGCCGGTGGGCGAGATGCCAAACGACGGTCGGTGGTCGTTCGATGTCAACACGAACGGCATGTTGGTGGTCCGGAACGCAATCGCCGAAGCGCCCGCGTATCCGTTCAGCGCGTCCGCCAGGTCGTCGCCGCACAGGTAGACGCCGCCGTCCTCCGCGAGGCCGTCCAGGAACGCGTTGAGCAGGCCGTAGTCGTCGGTCTTCTCGGGGTTGCCACCGCCGTCACCCAGTGTCACCGATACGTTGCCGGTATCCCACAGGATCTTGCGGTACGGTCCAACGAGCTGGGTGGAAACATTGGCCACACGACCGGCGGGGCGATTGCCCAACTTGGACGATGGCGCACGCACGTCGTATCGGTCCACCTTGCCGTCGATCCCCAGCGCCGCAAAGGCGAGGTCGAAGGCCGGCTGCGCGCCACGGCCGTCCATGCCGTCCACGTAGAGAATGTCGCCGCCGCGGTTGTAGCCCCCGGCGGGCAGGCAGGTGAACTCACCCGGGTTGGACGCCGCTTCTTCGCGGTCGTCTGTCTGGAGCATGAGATCACTTCCAAACGCACACGTCTCAATACCGTTCGTGTTCTTTGCGGCATAGAAGAAACAAATGGTGTCCCCGGGCGTGAAGAGATCGTCGTTGAGGTCGAGGCAGTAGTCCGGTCCCACGTTCCCGCGCCAGCGGAGGCTGTCGAGCCGGAGACACGTCCACTCCACACCGGCTGCATCCGTCCATGCGCCCACCACCGGCCAGCGCACCGGGTTGTCGGTGAGGCCCGCCCCCGACTTTCCGGTCTGTCCCTGCGGCCATACCGACACGTAGGCGTATACCGCCGCGCCGCCATAGGTAGGATCAGTGGCGAGGCCCGCGGTCCGGTCCTCGACCCGGACCACACTGGAATCGCCGGGCAGGATGCCAGGATTGGAATTTGGCAGGAGGTCGTACGCGATGTCGGCGCGCACCGTGCCGGTGAGCGTGCCGTCGGTGGCGAAGTTGTCCTGGAACTGGTATCGGTCAAGCACGCTCCAGGCCGGTCCCTCATGAGCAACACGGTAGACCTTCACGTTGTCGAAGAGCGGCGCGTGGTTGTGGCACGCTCCAGTGCCCACCTGGCCGCACCAGAACTCGCACCCGTCCCACACCCACAGGCCCACGGTGAAGTGCGTGGCGGTGGCCTGGTTGAGGAGGTCGCCCACCGGCTGGATCATCCGGAGCCAGTCCTTCTGGGCGCCATAATAGACCGACGTCCGGTTCTGCCAGTTCTCCGGGCACCCGGTGGTGACATTGCGTACTTCCCAGTTATAGAACACGAGGTTGTCGAGCGGCATGTCGCGGTACACGTCGAACTCAAGATTGATTTCGTTGCCGCTCCCGATCAGCGGGATGTCGGGAGAGATGATGAAGTTGTTGATGAACTGGCCGCGACTGTTGCCCTTCGGAACCGCGAGTTGCTCGGGATGGGTCAGGCCGCAGTTGTACCGCTCGGTTGAGCCGACGAAGAACGCCCACATGCACGAGAGGTCCGTGACACACGGGTCCTCCTGGAGGGTGGATGCGCCCAGTACCAGGGAGGCCGTGGTGCCATAACCCGGCTTGCCGTACGCTACCCAGTCCTGGGTTTCGCTGGCACCGACGTCTTCGTCCTCGAAGTCCTCCAGCGCGAGGCCCTCGACCGCGAGGCTGTCGATGTGCACCGCACCGTTGGTGGGCCAGAGGCCATCCTCGTCCGACCATGCCCCGTCGGACGTGAAATGGAAGCGGAACTTGATGGGTCCCGTGGTTCCGATGTCGAAGTCGCCGTCGATGGGAACCGGGTCATAATAGGTGGTGGTGGAGAGCTGCGTCCATCCATCCGCGCCGGTGCAATCGAGCGTGTACTCCGTGAACGTGAAGTCATAGCCCGGCTCGGACTCCGCGCGAATGATCAGGTTGACGTTGAGAATTCCGTCACCGGAAACCGGGATGCAGTTCTTGGTGGCAAACGACTGATCCCATCCGTTGCCGTAGCCTGGAAGCGTCCTGTAGTTGCACAACGGGCCAACGGTCTGCGGTCGCGCCCCGCACCACATGGACTTTGCGCCCCTGAGTGGGAACATCTCCGCGGGATTCAACCCCGCATAGTCATCCACGTGGAAAAACACGCCGGGTTGCGCCGTGTTGTCCACACTGGTCCAGCCCATGTCGTTGCAGCTGGCGCCAATGTCAAAAGAGACGGAGTAGAGAACCGTGGTGGTGGCCGCCGCACTGGAGAACAGCGCGCCGGAATCAAGCATCCGGGATGCGGGGCGGCTGAATTCTTCGACCGGTGTGGGTTCGGGACTGCGGAGCCCCTCGCGGGCGGGGGCGGAACTCGCGGCCAGGATACCCGCGCACAGGATGGCGGGAAGGAACCATGCTGCCCTTGCCATGGCATTACCTCCGGAGTGGAGGGTGAACTGCGGTCGGCAATTCAGATTGACTGGACGGTGAGAATTATACACCCGTTGCCCCGGGGTGAACACCCCCCCCGGGGCGGGTCAGCGCGCAGCGCGCGCGGCGTTCATTGCGGCGCGCACCCGGCGCGACGCTGCTTCCACGTGTTCCAGGCTGAAGCCCGGTGGAAACACGTCGCCCCCCACACCCACCATGACCGCTCCCGCGGCGAGGTAGTCGGCTACGGTATCGGGAGTTATGCCGTTGGTGGGCACCAGCGGGATATCGGGCAGCGGTCCGCGCACCGCGCGGATGTAGGCCGGTCCACCGAGCGCCGCGGCGGGAAACACCTTCACCAGGCGTGCGCCGCCGCGGTGCGCGGCGAGAATTTCGGTGGGCGTCGAGGTGCCCGGAATCGCCAGCAGCCCCAGGCGGTGCGCTTCGTCCACCACGTCCGGATCGAATACCGGCGACATGGCAAAACGCCCGCCCGCATCGGCCACGCGGCGCGCGTCGTCGGGCGTCAGCACGGTGCCGCCGCCGGGGATGGCGCCGGCTTCCTTTGCCATGGCCTCGATGGCGCGCAACGCACCGGGCGTCGTGAGTGTGATCTCCAGCACCGACAGCCCGCCGCGCACCGCGGCGCGGCAGGCGTCGACCAGCGGCGCGCCAGCCCCGAGACGAACGCACAGAAACACGCCGTCCGCGAGAACGTCGCGCAGCGTGAGCTCAACTGCATCGGGGGCGGTGTGTGTGTGCATGAAACTCCTAGTTGCCGGCCTGCTTCTCGGCCGTTTTCTTGAGCTTGTCGTTGGCGTAGATGGCCACTTCCACGCGGCGGTTCTGCGCGCGGCCGTCCGCGGTTTCGTTGCTCGCGATGGGCTGATCCTCGCCGTAACCCATGATGGTGAAGCGCGGCTCCATCACCTTCTGCCCGGCGAGGTAGTTGGCAACCGACTGAGCACGGCGCTTGGAAAGATCCAGATTGTGTTCATTGGTGCCGGTGGCGTCGGTGTGGCCCTCGAGCAGAATGTTCGTATCCGGGTACTTGTTGAGAATCACCGCCAGATTGGTCAGGTTATCCCGGCTGGCCTGCTTGAGATCCGACTTGTCCACGTCGAACAAGAGCCCGGAGTCGAACGTGATCTTGATACCCTCGCCGATGCGCTCCACTCTTGCGCCCTCGAGATCCTTCTCCATCTCGGCGGCCTGCTTGTCCATGTAGTTGCCGATGTAGGCGCCGGCCGCACCGCCCACCGCGGCGCCGATGATGGCACCCACGGCGGTGTTGCCCGACTGATGGCCAATGGCGCCGCCGATGGCCGCGCCCGCGGCCGCGCCGCCAATGGCGCCCTTCTGGGTGTTGCTCATGGACGAACAACCCAGCGCAATGGTCACGACGACTGCAATGCCACATTTGACGAGCGTCTTCATATGTCCTCCAGGTGAGTGAGATTCAGCAGACGGGGCACCGCAAGCCTAGCACTCGCCGGCGTGGACTGGCAACCGGCGATCAGAACCAGAAGTGGAGTTGCAGGAAGAAGTCGGCACCGCTCCCGGTGGACGTCGCCACCTGCAGGGCGCGAACGCGGCCGTCCAGGGTGAACCCGGGGTAGGGGGTGATCTGCGCGCCAAACTGGTAGCGCGTCGATTCGTCGTCGGCCACTTCGCGATCCGGATCGGCCCAGTCGCACGCCACCAGCAGGTTCAGCCCGTTGGCCACCAGCCAGTCCACCTCGCCGTACCACACCCAGCTCTTTGCCTCCAGGCCGCTGGCGCGCTGGTACGTGCCGAAGTCGAGTTCGGTCTGCAGGGTGATGGGAACCGCGCGGGAGTAGAACCACGGGTTGAACACCGCGTATCCACCGTAGGTGTCGGTGTCACCGCCCTCATCGAGCGGACGGCGCCGGGCCAGCAGGCTCGCCCCCACCGACCACCCCAGCTCGCGGAAGCCCGCGTTGATGGCATAGCCGGTTCCCTCGTCGAGGTCGAAGATATCCCACGCATCCGGCACCGTATACTTGCTGTTCATGCCAAAGTATGACGCCTGCAGAAACGGGTAGTTGGGGGAAAGGCCTACTTCGACACCCGTCACGCGCGATTCCGGCAGCGACCCGTCCAGTTCGAACTCGCGGCGGATGCGGTTGGTGTGGTCGTCGAGCCTGAGTCCGTACGACGGCACAAAGCGCCCTGCCTTCACATACGATTGATAGGGCCACTCGCTCGTCATCACGAACAACTCGCGGAAGTAAGGCGTGTGTGAATCGTCGATGGTATCCGAGTACCCGCTTACGCGGCCGCGTGCGCCGACGTTCATCAGGATGGTGGCGTGGTGGACGGGATGCACCGTGGTTCCCACATCCACCTGCATCGGAAACACCAGCGACGACTGCGAGAAGAGCATCCCCATGCGGAAGTCGCCGCCGATGCGCAGCACGGGATCCGCGCGCAGGTCGCCGTAGCGGCCCTGGAAGGGCCCGTAGCGCGTCTCGCCCGGCGGCGCGAACCAGGCCCAGCGGTCGGAGACCGAATCCATGTACGCAGGCGCGTCCGCCATGGTGGACGGGCCGTAGGGAATGTTGCTGTTGTAACTCGTCGCCTTGTCGCGGCGTCCGAACAGGTTGCGATCCCAGTCGGACGTGGGGCGCGGACTGGTGGCGATGGCGGGTATGGTGGCGCGCCCGTAGAAGCGCCCCGACACGGTGCGCATGCCGCCGCCGGACGGGTCGGTATGGCAGCCCTGGCAGGAAAGGGTGCACTTGCGGCTGGCAAGCGCCGGGTTTTCCCACTTGTTGGGGGAAACGTGGCAGTTGTCGCAGGTGCGGCCCGCGCGCGCGGCGTACTGTGGCGTTGCATCCACGCGTGCGACGAACATTCCAATGAAAACAACCGCGATTCCGGCCGTGACCCTCAATTGCATGGTGCGGGTGCTCCGTTGTCGATCCAGCGGCGGATGATGAGTTTCTCCTGGCTGGTGAGCCGCGGCCACGCGCCCGGAGGCATGAGGTTGGCCTCCGCCTGCTCGAGAATGCTGGAGCGCTGCGAAACGATCTCCGCGCAGGTTTCCAGGCTCACGTCGTCTTCGGCGATGATGAGGCGTGTATCGCCGCCGTCGCTTTCGCCGCCCCCCTTATGGCAGGGCGTACAGGCGCGCTGCACGATGGCGTTTACCTGGTCGAAGGTGGGATCGGACGGCGCGGCGGCGGGATCCACCTGGGCGAGGGGAAGGTCACCCGAGCCCTGGCAGGATGCAAGCAACAGTAGCAGCGGCAGCCAGTGCATCCCTGGAGGTTTCTTCATGAATCACCAGTCGAGTACGAGTGCAAAGATGAGCGGCGCAACGATGGTGGCGTCGGATTCGACGATGAACTTCGGCGTGTCCTCGTGCAGCTTGCCCCACGTGATCTTCTCGTTGGGAACCGCACCGGAGTAGGAGCCATAGCTGGTGGTCGAATCGCTGATCTGGCAGAAGTAGCCCCATACCGGCACTTCTTTGCGCAGATCCTGGTGGATCATGGGCACCACGCAGATCGGAAAGTCCCCTGCAATGCCCCCGCCGATCTGGAAGAACCCGATGGACGACTTCGCGGCCGTCGCCTGGTACCAGGCGGCCAAATCGACCATGTACTCGATGCCCGAACGCATGGTGGTCGCCCGGGTGTCGCCGCGAATCACCGCGGCTGCGAACATGTTGCCCAGGGTGGAATCCTCCCAGCCCGGAACCACCATGGGAATGTTCTTCTCCGCGGCGGCAACAAGCCACGAGTCTTTGGGATCGATCTGGTAGTGCTGCTTCAACGCGCCCGATCGCAACACGCGCATCATGAACTCGTGCGGGAAGTATCGTTCGCCGCTCTTGTCGGCGCGTTTCCACTCGTCGAGCATGACGTGCTCGAGACGGCGCATGGCCTCTTCCTCGGGGATGCACGTGTCGGTGACGCGGTTGAGGTGACGATCCAGCAGTTCCCGCTCCTGTTGCGGGGTCAGATCGCGGTAGTTCGGAATGCGCTCGTAGAAATCGTGCGCGATCAGGTTGTAGACATCCTCTTCCAGGTTCGCCCCGGTGCAGGATATCGTGTGCACCTTGTCGGCGCGAATCATCTCCGCCAGGGAGAGACCCAGCTCCGCGGTGCTCATGGCGCCCGCGAGCGTCACCATCATCTTGCCCCCGCCGTCGATGTGCTTCTTGTACGCGTCCGCGGCGTCGATCAATGTCGCGGCGTTGAAGTGGCGGTAATGGTGACGAAGAAAGCTGGAGATTCCCGACTTGGGTAGTGCGGCCAACCCGGCCGTCCTGACTTCGGTGTCAGATTTCATGGCGCGAATGGTAGCACGCGCCGACCGGCTTGCCAACCCCCGGGGCACCTATTTGCCCATCTCGAAGCGGTAGAGGATATCGCTGCTGGCATAGCGCCCGCTCTCCGCCTGGAGTGTCCAGCTGTCCGTGAGTGAATAGCGCACACGGAAGGTGTTTGTCTCTTCGAAGAAACCGGCGGCGTAGCTCACGTATAGCTTTGGCGACAGGTACTTCCCCGCCACGAAAGACGCCTCCTTCATGGTGTCGCCAGTCTCGAGGTACGCGTCGTCCAGCATGATCTGCTTGCCGATGTCGCCCGCCAGCTGGTTGCCCTGCGACATGCCCAGGATCAGCGCCGCGTTGGCCATGGCGGCCTGGTCGCTCGTGGAGCCCGAGCTCAGCGGGCGTCCGAACATGAGGTACGACAACACTTCCGATTCTGACATGGGCGGATTGGAAAACACCGAGAATTGGGGCTTGCGCAGCGTGCCCGAGAGTTGCACGCCCACCATTTCGTTGGAACCCGCCATCACGTTCTGCGTGGTAAGTCCACGCACGGCGCGTACGTCGAGACCTGGGTTGTCGATGGATCCGCCACCGAAGATCAGGCGGCCGCGATCGATGGTGAGATCATTGCCGTATGCGCGGTACTTGCCGTTCTTGATCTGGATCTCGCCGGTACCGCGCGTGGGCTGGCCGACTTCGTCCTCCACCGAGAGACTTCCGGCCAGGCGGGCACGCAGGCCGAACCCGTCGAAGGTGACGCTGTCGCCGAGCGCGACCCGCAGCTTCGTCTTGACGCGCATCGGCGTGCGCGTCGCCAGCGTGTCCTGCACGAAGACCACGTCCGACGAAACCGTAACCGCATTCGAGGGAACCTCGGCCACTTCGATGCGCGCAAACGGGACATTGACGTCGCCGGTCAGGTCGAGGTCGCTGTCGGACAGATGGGCCTCGAGGTTGGGAGAAACGAACACCTCCGCGTCCGGCTGATTGAGCAACTGGAAGCGCTCCCCCTTCAGCAGGAACCTGGCATTGAAGCGCGCCCCGTCTGCGCGCGCGGAAGACGCCGTCAGGGTTACCCGCCCACCACCCGAGGTGACGCCGCCATCCACCGCGAGCGCCCCGGCACCGTCCGAGGTCAGTTTCAGTGCCACGTCACGCAGCCGCAGTCCGGAAGTGAGGTCGAAACGCGCGCGCGAAAGATCCACGGTTCCGGCCAGTCTGAAATCGCCCGCGGTGCCCCGCGTCGACACGTGCGCGTTGAGTTCGCCCGCGGCGGCGGTGGTGAGATCGGGTGCAAGCACCACGAGCAGCGGGGCAATGTCGGAGCATTCCAGGTTCAGCGAGCCGTCGATGGGCTGCGTGCCCAGCGAGTCGCGCCCCAACACGAACCCGGGAATTGCCACGTCGCCGTCCACGGTGGCAATGCTCTCGCTATCGCGGGTGATCGCCAGATCCACGGCCGCGGTGACGCCGGTGTCATCGACCTGCGCGGTGACGCGGCCGTCGTATTCCACCCACTTCCCGGAAAGCGTCACGCGCCCGGGTCCCGGCTCGAGAACGGCGCGCGCGGTGACCCGGCCGGCGGGGTCGATGCGCACACGTGCGCTGCCGCCCAGGGTTCCGGTGATACGCGTGCCGGCCGGAAAGTGGTGCGAAAAGTTGCCGAGCGGGAATTCATCGAGATTCGCCCACACGGTGGCGGTGTCGTCACGCGCCCACGCGCCGCGGGCGGTGAGACGCGCCCCGTTTGACACCAGAACCAGCGTGTCCAGGGCCGCACTGGAGGATGCGGCCCGCAGCCGCGCCGGCGCGCGGGTGCGCCATGTGCCCGCCATGTGGTGGTGCACCCGCAAGCGCTCAATACTCCCCGTCCACACCGAGTCGGCCCAGGCGCCGCGCAGCGTGATCGCACCGCTGAGGTCGCCGCGCGCAACCGCCACCGTGGCCACGTGGCCGTCGCGCGGGCCGCCGGCGTCCACGCGCACGCTGTCGAGCGGCGTTCCCCCGGTGGACGCGCCCAGCGCCAGCACGCGCACCTGCGCGGGGCGGCTGAACTCCGGGTCGAAATCAACGTCACCCTCCAGCCGGTCGACCGAGTAGTTCCGCACGCGCAGGCTGTCGGCGGCAAAGTTGGCGACCACGGCGAGCCGGCGCAGGTGCCCGGTCGCGGTGCCATCCAGCGTGACCGAGCCGGAGAGGTCCTCGCGCAGCAGCGACAGATCGGGGGCATTCAATTCCGCCGTCAGATCGATTGAGTCTCCGTAGTGCCCGTGGGCGGCGAGGTGCGTCTCGCCCCAGTCGACGCGCAGGTTCGAGAAGTCCGCCTCGCCGTTCTTCACGTCCGCCGTGCCGCTGCCGCTGAGCGCGCGCTCGCGGAAGGTTCCCGACAGCGACTCGATCGCGACATGGGCGCGCAGATCGGAGGGGGTGCGCCTCCCCGAAGCATTCATCTGCAGGGTCAGCGGACCGCGAACATTCCAGTGTGCCGGCGCCAGCGTCCCGGTCTCGAAGTCCTCGGCCGCCAGCACGACGTCCCAGTCGATCCCATCTTTCCACGACGCGCGGCCGCGCACGTCCAGTGTCCCCCCGGCAAGGGCGATGTCGGCGCGGCGCACAGCGGCCGCGTAGGGCACGTAGCCGTCCGCATCCAGTTGCGCGTCGAGGACCGCCTCCACGTCGGGGATATTGCGGCCCGCGGCACTCACCCCGCTGCCGGACGCGGTTACCTTCAGTTCAATGCTCGACGGGGTTCCGCTGAGGCGACCCTTGACCCGCGCGGAACCACGCGCGCGCGGCAGTATCTCGGCCAGCGACGGAACGGTGGCATCCAGTGTAACGTCGGCTATCTCCCCCATGCTGCCGGAGAGCGTGGCGCGCGCGCTTCCCCAACTGACACGGGCGTCGGAGGCCTCGATACGCGACCCCTGCAGGGCCACCCTGCCACTCGCGGACAGCGGGCGTTCGCGCAGCACGCCGTCGAGTGATGCCAGATCGACATCGATCCATGTCGAGTCGCCGAGCAACGCGCCGGTGCCACGCGCGCGAAACGAAATGGCGCCCAGCCATTCTTCCGGTGCCGGCGCGATCTCGCCCACGCGAACACTGTCTCCCTCCACGCGTGCGTTCCACGAAACACCCGGCGTCCAGCGCACGAATCCGGAGCCGCGCACGACGCCACCGAGCGCCCGCACGTGGAGGGAATCGAGCGTCGCGCCCAGCGTATTCCCCGAGGCGCGTGCAAACACGCGCGCGTCGTGCACCGGCCCCGCGTCGCCGGCCGCAACGACGTCCGCGCGGTAACCGTCGGGACCACCGCTTCCGGCAAGCGCAACCTCGCGCAGTTCAACGCCACCCGGCACGGTCACCGACGAACGGCGCACGCTCAGACGGTCGGCGGCAAATGACCACGGCGTGGCAGTGATGTCGTTGTTGCGTTGTTCCGCCGTCACGGCACCGCCCGCATCGGACGCCACCGCTACCGTCTCCTCCTCGTGAACCACCACCCGTGCGCCGGCCACCTCCAGCACACTCAGCGACACGCGCCGGCTGCGCAGCGCCTGCGGGCGCCAGGCAACATGGACGGTGTCGATCCACGCCTCCACCGGCCCCACGCGCAGCGTGACACCGTAGAGTCCGAAGCGCGACGCGAGCGACCCGTCGAACGACTCCGCGCGCGCCGGAAGTCCTCGTCCGTTTGCAACACCGAGCGCCAGGCGGCCCCCGGGGGTGGTGAAGAGAACGAACAACACCAGGGTCACCACCAGCGCCGTGAGTACCGCTGCACACACCAGGGCGATGCCGAGTATTCGTCGCGATCGCGCCATCTTATAGATCCGGTCCCATGGTGAAATGGATGCGCCAGTCGTTGTGATGCACCGGGAAGCCCACGTCCAGGCGGATGGGTCCCACCGGGGAGCGCCAGCGCACGCCACCACCCACACCCTGTTCGTATACACCCGAGCCGACTTCGCTGAACGCGTTGCCGCCGTCGTAGAACGCCGCCACCGCGAACTTCCCCGGCAGGGCGCGCTCGATTTCCACCGACATCACCAGCAGCAACGGGCCCCCGACGACGCGGCCGTCGGCGTCCTTCGGGCCAAGCGAAAGGTATTCGTATCCACGCACGGTGTTGTCACCACCGGTGAAGAAACGGATGGTGGGCGGAAGGTCACGAAACATGGACGAATCCACCCATCCGGTATCGACTCGCCCGATCAGGCGAAACCTGCCACCCAGACCACGCAGGCCCTTGGCCGACAGCGTCGGCGCCAGGAAGCTCTGCGTGGAGAGCAACCCCCGGTGCGACCCGCGCAGAGCGAGGTCCACCCGGATACCGCGCTGGGGGTAGATGTCGTCGTCCGCGCGTTTCCATCGATAGGTGATGCCGGCGATGACCAGGTTGGTGGTGCCGGTGTCCGAGCCAACCTCGTAGTCCTCGCGCTCGTAGGCGAGGGTGATCGATTCCAGCCAGCCGGAGCGTTTCTGTGAACGCGTGGGACCCACCGCGATGCGGTCCGTCGTGTAGGGCGTGGGATCGAGGCGGGCGATGGTGGCGCCAAGGGTGTATGCGTGTGTCTTCGGATACAGGCTCGGCATGAAGTACTCCGCACTCGCTGACAGCTCCACCTCGGACACGTTGATGCGCCCGTTGAAGCGGTGTCCCGAACGGTTCAGCCGGCGCAGCTCGGCGCCGAGAAGAAGGCGCGGCCCCGTGTCGGTTCCATACCCCACCCCGATCTCGAAACGCTTCGGCTTGCGCGGGGTGAGTTTCACCTGGATGGGCACCTGGTTCCCGGCGACGAGATCGCGGCGCGGAACCGCTTCCACGCGAGCAAAGTAGGGTGCGCCACCGAGTGCCGACTGGAAGGCGAGCAGGCGGTCGTAGCTGAAGGGGTCGCCGCGTTCGAAAGTTACGAATGTGCGCAGCACCCGCTCGTCGACCCCGGAGGAGTCGAACATGACGGGGCCGAAGGTGTAGCGTGGCCCGGTGTCGAAGGCAATGTTGATGTCGGCGACATTTTCGTCGACGTCGATGAGGATGGTGCTGGCGCTGAATGTCGCGTCCAGGTAGCCGCTGTCCGCGGCGGCCACCGCGAACGTGTTCTTGCGTCGCGCGTAGAGGCGCTGGTCCAGTACGTCTCCGGTCTTGAGCGGGTACTCCGAAGCGAGTTTCGGTAACGGGGGCCGGGTGCTACCCTCGCCGACAACGGTCACCGATACATTGCGCACGCGCACCGGCTCGCCGAGATCCACCGTGTAGAGCGCCCGGTAGTGGTTTCGGCTGCGCAAGACAAGGGTATCGTTCACCGCGGCGCGGTAGTAGCCAAAAGGCGCCACCGCCTGCGCGATCTCGGCCGGCGCACGCCTGTGCATGCGCTCTATGGCGCCCTCGCTCAGGTCCTTCTTTCCCCTGACCTGCGCGACGGATAGCGCCGCCTCGATATTCTTCACGATGTCCTTATCGGCGACTCCCTCGATGCGATAGTCCACGCGCGCGGCATGCGCCGTTGCCGCACCAAGCAGTGTCGCCAGCGCGACCGCCAGCCAGCCGCAACGTCCGCGCAACGGTTACTCCGCGCGCCGCGTCATACCGCCTGGCCGGCGAGCCACTGCGTGGCCTGCGTGTGACTGCGGAAGACGCGCACCTCGAACGGCATCGCGTGCGCGCTCATTTCAAATAGCGTGGACAGGCCGAAATCGGGGCTGCCGGATACCAGAATCGCCACCCGGTAGCCCTTCCCGCGATCCGACTGGCGCTCGCGGATCATCCGCAGCAGGTCCGGGATCTGCTGGGCATAGAGCCCGATGGACGCGTTGCGGATGTCCCACATGGCGTTGATGCCGGGACGGAAGGACGGATGGCCGATCATGGCTTCGAAGGCCTGTTCGACTTCTGCGAGCAGCAGCGTTCCGCTGCACTCGAAGGTAACGAGCGAGTTCTCGGGGTTGACATGGGTGGTGACGGGCATCGCTGTTCCTTCCCAGCCGGGGAAGGCACAATCGTAGCCCATGGGCGCGGGGTTTGTCACCTCTCACCCGCCCGCCCCGCGGTCGCCGGCCTGGGCCCGTCCGGGGGCGCCTATTTCACGCGGCCCAGCTTGAACGCAAACCGCCCCGGGCCGGTGAAGAACAGCGCAATGTACACCGTCAACAGCTCCAGCGCGTGCGAGGCCCCGGACCAGCCGGATGCGGGGTTGTCCGCGGGAAGATTGAGGTGCCGCAGCACGGCGACAAACATCGTGCATCCCAGCAGCAGCGCCGCCATCCGGAACAGGGGTCCCAGAATGAGAAGAAGGGAGCAGACGGATTCGGAGAAGGCGGCCATGAACCCCCAGAATACCGGGGCAAATGAGATCCCCAGTACGGAAATGCTCCCACCGACGGCTTCCCACTTCTCCGGTCCGCCCATGATCTTGTCGTAGCCGTGGAAGAGGAACATGGAGGCTCCGATGCCCACCCGGAGCAGGAGCAACCCGAAATCCATGGAAACGGGAGCGGCCGACGTCATCTTTCCGAACATCTGAGACCTCCACTGGAAAGGGATCGAACCCGGGGCGTGCAAGATCCGCGCCCCGCGGGAGGGAGGCTACCGCGAGAGCCAATCTTTGTACAACTCCGGTCTGCGGTCGCGCAGAAAGAGCGTACGGGCGTGGGATTGCGCGATCTCAGCGAGGTCGATGTCGCAGGAGAGGATTTCGTCGCGGCCGCTCGCGGCGCGCGCGATCACGCGCCCGGCGGGATCGCACACGAACGACTCGCCGGCGAAGTCCAGCCGCGGCTCCTTGCCGACGCGGTTCACCAGCGCGGTGAAGTAGCCGTTCTGGAACGCCGCCACGCGCATCTCCGCCTCGTACAGCCCCTCGGGCCACTCCCCCACCGCGCCCGCCTGCGGCACGAACACCACATCCGCGTCCTGCAGCGCGAGGGCACGCATGTACTCGGGATAGTGCCGGTCGTAGCAGATGGCGACACCGATGCGTCCGTGCTTCGTGTTGTATACCGGCGCGCCGGTGTCGCCGGGGGTGTAGTAGTCCTGCTCGTGGAAGCAGGCGTAGTCGGTAATGTGGATCATGCGCGTTACGCCCAGGAGGGTCCCGTCGGCGTCGATCACGGGCGAGGCGTCGTACGCGTGTTCACCCGCTCGCTCGTAGAGATTGAGCACGATCACCACCCCCAGGCGCCGCGCGAGTTCCGCAAAGCGTTCCACGGTCGGCCCCGGAACCGGCTCGGCCAGGCCCAGGACGTCGCCGCCCCGCGCGGGATGCTGGGGATGGAAGGGCTCGAAGGCCAGTTCGGCAAAACCGATGATGCGCGCGCCGTCTGTGGCCGCCCGCTCCACGGACGCGAGGCCACGACGGACGTTGTCCGCGCGGTCGGCGGTGGCGTGTTGCTGGATGAGGGCGATGCGCAGCGGCTGCGACATTGGCGGCTAGGAGGTGGCGGCGGCTTCCGGTGTGAATTCGCGAATGATCTCGTAGAGCGTGGTGCGTTGCACGGGGGTGAAGCCCGCGTCGCGGATGAGCGCGGTGATTTCGTCCACCGTGGTGCGGTTGAAGAAGCCGGCCTCCTGCATCACGTTTTCGTCGAAAATGGTGCCGCCGAAGTCGTCGCCGCCGAACTGCAGCGCCACCACGCCGGTCTTCTTGCCTTCCGAGAACCACGACGCCTGCACGTGCTGGAAGTTGTCCAGGTAGATGCGCGACAACGCAATGATGCGCAGGTAACGGTTGGGCCCTGATTCCGTCTTCACCTTGCGCGCCAGCGGGTTCTGGTCGCGCTTGTAGCTCCACGGCACGAACGCGGTGAAGCCCCTGGTCTCGTCCTGCAGCGCCCGCACCACGTCGAGGTGCTCGATGACGTCCTCGTCGGTTTCCACGTGGCCGTACATCATTGTGGCGGTGGAGCGCAGTCCTCCCCGGTGAGCCGCGCGGTGCACGTCCACCCAGTCCTTTGTGGTGGCCTTGGGCCAGAGTTTGGAGATGTGCGGCTTCACGCGGTCCGCCAGAATTTCCGCACCACCACCGGGAATCGAGCGCAGTCCCGCTGCGTACAGACGCGCGATCACGTCATCCAGCGAAAGACCAGACACCTCCACCATCTTCATCACCTCGGGCGCCGAATAGAAGTGCGGGTGAATGTCGGGGAACCGGTGTCGCGTCTCGCGGACCAGGTCGGTGTAGTAGTCGAACGGAATGGCGTTGTTGAGCCCACCCTGCAGGAGCACGGTGGTGCAACCCATCTCGCGCGCCCGCGCAAACTGCTCCATCATCTGCTCAATGGTATAGGTGTACTCACCCTGCTGCCCGGGAGTGCGGTAGAACGCGCAAAACGTACAGAAGGCGTCGCAGACGTTGGTGTAGTTGAGGTTGGTGTCCACCACGAAGGACACGCGCCGCGCGGGATTGTGGCGCCAGCGCCAGGTCATCGCCAGCGGCGCCAGTTCGAGCAGGGGCGCGTCGCGCAGGAGATACAGCCCCTCTTCGCGCGTAATTCGCTGTCCCGCAGTGACTTTTGCCTGAATGGCACGCAGCATGCCGGTATCTTACCATACCGCCCGGGCGGTCAAAAGGGCTTGCGACCCCCTCCCACATTTCGCATCATGGAGGGGTTCCTCGCATGTCCACACCTCCTTTCCCGACGGGAGGCCACCGCCTTGCAGCGGGCATTCCTCAGATCCCTCGTTCCTGGCTTCGCCGCCGCCATCGCGGTCGCCAGCATCGACTCCGTGACCGGGTTCATCGCCACGGGCTCGCGCTTCGACTCCATTTCCTACTCCGCCGCCGCCGCGGGTCTGGTGGCGGCCGCGACGCTCCTGGTCTACCTGGCGGTTCGCTGGCTCCTCGTGGCGCCGATTGCGCGCCGGGCACCCGAGCAGGCGGCATCCGTCGCGACGGCAACCGGCGTGGGTGTCTTCCTGATCACTCTGGAAATTCCCCTGCCGGGATCCCCGGTGTCCACCCTGTTTGAGATGATTCTCCGCGTCGGCGTCGCCGGCGCGGTGGGTGCCGGCGCCATCGCGCTCGACCTGGCGGGCTCCCGCGCGGCGAGTTACCCGGTGTCGCGCGGCGTGGGGCGCGCCGCACCGCTGGTGCTGCCGCCCGCACTCGTGGTTGCGTGGATCGGACTCGTCGGGTTGGGGGATGTGACGTCGGCGAGATTCTACCTGTTGTTCGCGGCGTTGCTGATCGTCGCGGCTTTATTCGTGCACGTAGCAATGTCGTTGAGTCAGCGGCGCTGGCAAGCCGCGGTGTGCGCGATCTTCGGGGCGTATCTCGCGGCCGGCGCCGTGGGCGCCCTGATGGTCGCCGGCGGGCCGCAGCTGTCGGCGCCACGCGCACAAACGGCGCCGCACAAGGTTCGCCGCGTGATCCTGCTCACGGTGGACACGCTGCGCCGTGACGCCGTATCGGCCTTCGGGTCCACCACCGTGAATACCCCGGGTATCGACCGGCTCGCGGGCGACGGTGTGGTATTCCATGATGCGATGGCGGCATCGTCGTGGACGTTGCCATCGTTTGCGTCGATGTTCACCGGTCTCACCGCGCGCGATCACGGTGTGGTGAGGTTCAACGCGGTTCTCGCCGACACGGTGGTCACGCTGGCGGAGCGATTCCAGGACGCCGGGTACGAGACCCAGGCCCTGGTCGCCAACATGATCCTGGCGCCACACCGCGGGTTCGCGCAGGGGTTTGACAACTACCAGCTCACGGTGGATCCGTTCGCGCCGGTGTGCATCGGCGACTACCTGGCGTCACGGCTGCAGGACGAGCCGCTCCGGTCCGAGACCGCGACGGGCGACCTGACGGATTCGGCCATCGCGTTCATGAAGTCGCACCGCGACGAGGACTTCTTTCTGTGGGTTCACTACCTCGATCCGCATCTTCGCTACTCGCCCCCGGTGGAGTTCGTCGAGCGCATGAACGTGCACGACGAAATGGGCTTCGTCCTGGAGAACACCGCGTCCAAGCGCCCTTCGGTGGATCTGGTCGGCGACCCCGCGCACCGCGTGTGGGTGCGCTCGCTGTACGATGCCGAAGCCCGCTATGTCGACACGGAGATCGGACGTCTGCTGGACTGGACGCGCGAGAGCGGGCTGTACGACGAGACCCTCATCGTTTTCGGCGTCGACCATGGCGAGGAGTTCTGGGAGCACGACGGTTTCGAGCACGGGCACACCCTGTACAACGAACTGCTGGGGGTCCCGCTGATCATCAAGACGCCCGGCAATGCGGCCCGGGGCGAAGTCGACAACACGGTGGCCGTCTACGATGTGGCGCCCACCGTGCTCGAGCTGTGCGAGCTTCCCGCCCTCGACGCCCCCACCGCGGTCTCCCTGGTGCCCTATCTCGCGGGTGGGCGCGCGGACGGCCGCAGCCGTCCCATCTTTGCGAGCGGAACGCTGTGGAGTTCAAACTTCGAGTCGGTGACCTTCGAAGGATGGAAGTTCATCCGCTCCACCACCACCGGGCGGGAACAGCTCTTCAACCTGGTGGACGACCCATCGGAGCTTCACAACGTCGTGCTCGACCAGCCCGCCGTGGCCGCGCGCGCGCGCGCGCTGCTCGACACACACGCGCAAAACGCGGTGGCCTTCCGGCAATCGCGCGGCATCAGCAACCAGAGTTTTCAACTGGATGACGAGGACATCGAAATGCTGCGCACGCTGGGCTACATGTAGCGGCGCAGCATCTCTCCGCGAGGTTCATCGCGGAGACGAATCCGACAAGGCGCCATTCGCTCATGCGCAGGGCGATCACCACCAGGAACCCCGCCAGTGTGGCCATGGGCACCAGCGCGGCCCACTTTCCGAACAGGATCAGGATGAGCAGCAGAACCGTGGCGTGGACCATGCCCGCGATGGGCGTGCGCCCGCCGCTCTTGACGTTGGTGGCGGTGCGCGCGATGGCGCCCGTGCACGGAATCCCGCCAAAGACCGGCGCGGCAATATTCGCGACTCCCTGCGCGATCAGTTCCGTGTTGGAGCGATGACGGCGTCCGGTCATGCCGTCCGCCACCACCGCGGAAAGCAGCGACTCGATGCCCGCCAGCAACGCAATCGAGACGGCGGCCGGAAACACGCTGCGTATGAGTTCGAAGTCCACATCGGGCAGCCGCGGCAGGGGGATCCGGTTGGGAACCTCGCCGAAGCGCGCGCCAATGGTCTCGACCGGCAGGTGCAGCAGGTGCACGGCCGCAGTCGTGGCCAGGATTGCCACAATGGGGCTCGGCACGCGCGCGGTGACCCGGGGCCACTACAGGACGATGGCAATGGTGGCAACCGCCACCGCGACCGTCTGCATACTCGAGGTGCCAGCCGCGGCGGCGTATGCGCCCCACTTGTGGACGAAGTCGGCGGGCACCGCATTCATCTGCAGGCCGAAGAAATCCCGCAGTTGCGATGAGAAGATGATGAGGGCGATGCCGCTGGTGAACCCGACCGTCACCGGGTAGGGAATGAACTTAATTACGGTGCCGAGGCGCGCGAGTCCCATCGCAATCAGCAGCACCCCGGCGATGAGGGTGGCGGCGGCGAGTCCGTCGTAACCGTACCGCGCCACGACGCCGTATACGATGACAACGAAGGCGCCGGCCGGCCCGCCGATCTGCACGCGGCTTCCGCTGAGTGCTGAGATGATGAACCCGCCGACGATCGCCGTGAACACGCCCTGCCCCGGCTTCACCCCCGAGGCAACCGCGAACGCCAGCGCCAGCGGCAGCGCAAGAATGCCGACCACGAACCCGGCGCCGAGGTCGTGCGCGAACAGTTTGCGCGTGTACCCTTCGCGCAGGACGGTGACGAGCTTGGGCTCGAAGTTGGATTCTGACATGGACATCGGGCGGCGCCGCGGGGCAGCCTACGCGTTCCTCACGAGGCTTCGCCGAACGGATCGTCGGCGTCGGGTGGCTCCCACAGCTCGATCTTGCGGCCTTCGGGATCGATGATCCAGCCGAACTTGCCGTAGGGATGCTCCTCCACCTTGTCGATGACGTGCACCCCCGCCCGGCGCAGGGCCTTGAGGAGCCCGTCCAGGTCGGCTACGCGGAAGTTGAACATGTAGGGTTCTTCGCTGGGCTCGAAGTATTCCGTAGCGCGCTCGAAAGGGCTGAATACGGTACAGCCGATGCGGCTGCTCTTGCGTTTCTCGCGCCAGGTGAACGTCCAGCCGCCAGACGAATCGGTCTCGATACCAAGGTGCTTGCGGTACCAGTCCATGAGGTCTTTGGGGTTGTCGCTCTTGAAAAAGATGCCCCCGATGCCGGTGACGCGGGTGAGCGGTGTTACCGGCGCGCGCCGGGCCGCGCGCTTCCTGCCCGCCGTCCTCCTGGCCGTCGCCTTCTTCCGGGAAGCCGCCATCAGGACCGTGAGGAAGCGGTGTTGTTTTCACGGGCAGCCGCATCGAGCTTCTGGAACCTTTCGATCGCCTGCTGCTCCGCCGCGGTCATGCGAAAACGGAACCCCTGCAGATACTCGCGCATTTCCTCGATGCTCATGTTGAGATCCGCCACCCGCGGAGCCACGACGCGCTCAAAATGCGCCCATCCTTCCGCGATGGACGCATCCAGCATGGAGACGAGCCGTGCCTTATCGGCGTCCGGCAGGTCCGCGCGTACCAGCCAGCGCGCAAAAACGAACGGCAGCCCCGTCCACTTGTGCCATACCTCGCCGAGATCGGCGACGTGCGGGTAGTCCTTCACGCCGCGCCGGTGGATCAGCGCCTCGTCACCGATCAGGAGGAACGCGTCGTTGTTGGGCCAGTCCACGTGGGCGAAGCGGGCGGGGCGAACACGCCACGCGTTGGTCAGGAGGGTCTTGAGCAGGCGCACCGACGTGGAGGTCTGGTTGGTAACGCCGATGGTGGCGCCGTCCAGGCGCTCGAAGGGGCGCTTGGAGAAGAACAGGATGCTGCGCGCACGGTCGATGCTGGAGATGCAGAAATCGCCCAGAGGTAAGAAGCGATCCTCGACCTCCCACGCAGTCACGAGCGGCACCGGGCCGGCATCCACCTCGTCCTCAGCTACCGCGCTGGAAAGTGCGCGCGGCACCAGTGGCTCCAGCCGCACGCCGGGCTCGTTCTCGAGGCCGTGGAAGAACAGAATGCTGTTGAGATATGGGATCTTCCCGATGCGTATCATGGTTGTCTCGCGCTCCTGTTTGCGCGCAAATCAGTTGAGCAACTTCTCCAACGCTTTCTTCGCCGCATCCTCGCCCTGCTGCATGGCGCTCGCCTTGAGGCTGTTGCCGACAGCACCCATCACCGCACCCAGGAACGCGCGCGACACCGTCTTGCCGATGCCGTCGGGGGTGTCCCCACTGGGGCCACCCACCTCGGTGAGGCGCAGCGGCGGCAGCGTCGTCTCCATGCTGCCCTTGCCCAGCGCGGTGGCATCGGCCGCCACGTGACCTTCTTCGAACGAGAAGCGGTCTATGCGAAAGCGCTTTTCGTAACCTGCGTCCTGCTTGCCGGCCGGTCTGTTTGCCGACGACGCCTGGTGACGATCCGCCGCGTCCTTGATGACGGCGATGTTCGACCTTCCGCGCTCATCCAGAACCACCCTGACGTCGGGTGCGGAGATCTTGATTTCGTCGATGACGATGGGATCCTTGGTGAGCGAGGCCACGTTGATGTCCAGCGTGATCTCGCCCAGCGTGAACGCGTCGCCTTCATACCCGTCGGGGTTCTTGACGCGCACGTTTCGAATGGTTCCCCGCCCGCTCTTGAGCGAGATGTCCACCGACCCCACGCTCACATCGGTGCCGAGGATGGCCGAACCGTTCTTCTCGATCGCGCTCTTCACGATCGGATCGATGTTATTATAGAGAAACACGCCGATCCCGATGATACCCAGCAGCAGGAGTACAGCAGCGACGATGACAAACCGTTTCATGGCTCACACCTTCATCGCTTGAGG
Source organism: Candidatus Krumholzibacteriia bacterium (assembly GCA_029865265.1). Taxonomy (NCBI): domain Bacteria; phylum Candidatus Krumholzibacteriota; class Candidatus Krumholzibacteriia; species Candidatus Krumholzibacteriia bacterium. The sequence goes on from JAOUHG010000031.1 coordinate 38,386, forward strand.
TTCTTCGCCAGCGGCCGCCCCGCGCGGGGCGACTCGCGGCTGCGTTGCACGGGCCGGTAGGTGTCCTCCACCACGGCCGCGATATCCGCTTCCCCGTACTCGTTGATCTCGTTGTACAGCGCGTCCCGTTCCACCGGTGTCTTTCCGGCATCGCGAATGAGACGAATCAATGCCTTGCGCGTCAGGCCGGCCGGGCTGCGCGCGTCCGCGGCGTGGGCAATACGCTCTTTGGCAATGGTCCCGTCGATGTCGTCCGCTCCGAAGTTGAGTGCGATACCCGCTGTGTCTTCCTGCAGCATGATCCAGTACGCCTTCACGTGCGGAAAGTTGTCCAGCATGAGGCGCGACACCGCCACCGTCTTGAGGTCGTCCAGCGCGGAGGCGTGCCGGGGAACCAGCTTCTCCTCGCTGATCTGGTATTCGAGCGGAATGAAGGCCAGGAAACCGCCGCTCCGGTCCTGTTGTTCCCGCAGGAGCCGCAGGTGTTCCACGCGCTCCTGGTAGGTTTCGATGTGTCCGTACAGCATGGTGGCGTTGGAGGGAATGCCGCGTGCGTGCGCCATGCCGTGGATTTCGAGCCAGCGTTCCGCCTGCGCCTTGCCGGTGTAGCGCAGCTCTTTCGCCACGCGCTTCGAGAAGATCTCCGCCCCGCCGCCAGGCATGGCATTCAAGCCGGCCGCGATGAGGCGGTCGAGGACCTCCTCCGCGGTGAGTTTCCAGCGCCTGGCGAAGAAATCGATTTCCGCCGCGGTGAACGCCTTGATCTGTACGTGCGGGTGCGCCTCGCGGATGGCACGGATGTATCCCTCGTGGTACTCGAAGGGCCAGTCGGGGTGGTGGCCGCCCACGATGTGCACCTCGGTCATCTCCGGCGTGATGTGCCCCACGATCTCGTCGTGCGTCATCTCCCACGCTCCCACCGCGTTGCGGTTCTGCACGTAGTCGCAGAACTTGCAGTTCAACACACAGACGTTGGTGGGGTTGATGTGGGTATTAATGACGAAGTAGACCCGCTCGCCGTTTTTCGCGCGCGCAACGTGGTCCGCCATGCGGCCCACCGCGGTCAGATCGGGGCTCTCGAACAGGGTGAGTCCGTCGGCCGGGGACAATCGCTCGCCCGCCCGCACCTTCTCCCAGACGGGGATGAGCGCGCGGTCGGAAAAGGTGATACCGGATACGGTTTCAAACATGTTCATGGTGCGGTGCTTACGGCAGCAGTATACGGACTGGCGGGCCGGTTCTCAAGTGTAGTACCCTGCGCTTTTTCCGGAGGCCCGCCGTGCAGATTCGCGGTCTCGTCCACCTCCTCATCGTCTATATCGTCTGGGGCAGCACCTACCTGGGCATCCGCATAGCGGTTCGCGAAGGCGCCGGCTTTCCTCCCTTCGTCATGGCCGGCAGCCGCATCCTGGTGGCCGGCTCCATCCTGCTCCTGTGGGGCGCGCTGGCCCGCCAGAAGCTGCGTCCCACGCGGGGCGACGTGGCGGTGTTCGCGTCGTCCGGTCTGCTCCTGTGGCTGGGCGGAAACGGCCTGGTGACCTGGGCGGAGCAGCGCGCTGAATCGGGCTACGCCGCGCTGCTGGTGGGCTCGGCACCGCTGTGGACCACCATGGTCGAGTCGTTCATCGACCGTCGGCCGCCCACCCTGCGCCTGCTGGGCGCGTTGCTGATTGGACTGGCGGGATTGGCCGTTCTCAACTACCCGGTGCTGCGCCACGGTTCCCGGGCCGACGTCCTCTCGGCACTTGCGCTGCTGGCCGCGGTGATGAGCTGGGGTGTTGGTTCCATCTACCAGAAACGCCGCCCGGTGACGCTGTCGGGAGAGGCCAACGCCGCGTATCAATTGCTCTTCGGGAGCGTGGCGCTGCTCCTCGTGTCCATGCTCGCTGGTGAACCACGGCCCACGCCGACACCATCGGCGCTCGCGGCGTGGGGATACCTGATCATCTTCGGTTCGGTGGTCGCCTTTACGTCGTTCGTCAAGGCGCTCAAACTGCTGCCGGTAAGCGTCGTCATGACGTACGCATACGTGAACCCGGTGATCGCCGTCCTGCTGGGTTGGATGATCCTGGGCGAACAAATCACACTGTGGACCTTCGCCGGTTCCGTGCTGGTGATTCTGGGTGTGATGGGTGTATTCCACGAGATGCGACGCGCGCGCAACGCCCGCCGGCGCGCGGCCACCGCGGCGGGCTGATGCCGGTGACCGGCGAAACCGCGCAACCCGGGCCACGAACGCTGCTCGTCATTGCGCCGTGGGCGCGTCGCGACGAGAACGCCGCCGAGATGGCGGCCCACGCCCACTTTGTCCGCGGCTTCACCACCCATGGCTGGCGAGTGCTCGACGTGTCACCCCGGGACCCCGAGTATGGCTTCCATGACGTGTACGCGGCGACACAACGATGGCCCGCGTGGCTGCGGCGCCTGGTGTGGCCGGTGGCGTTCACAATGCTGGCAACGGTGCGCGCGTTGCAGCTTGCGCGCCACACGAAACCGGACGCGGTGCTCGGACAGACCCACTTTTCCAGCCTCGCCGCATTCCTGGTGAGCATGGTCTGCGGCGTTCCATCGGCCATGAAGCTGCCCGGCGTGGGAGGCCTGGGCCGGCCGGCCGAATCGCACGCGCAACACCTGCGCCGCAACCCGGGAATGATGGCGGCACTCAGGATTCCGCACGACCTGTGGCTCGTGATCGATGACGGTACGCGTGGCGACGTTGCCCTGAGAAACCACGGCGTGCCTTCGGAGAAGATTCGCGTGCTCCCCATCGGCGTCGATCCCGCGTGGGCGTCGCAGGCCGGTGATGGTGCCTCATTCAGAAGCGCGTTCAACCTGGCCGTGGACGCGCGCGTGCTGCTGTGGTTCGCACACCCGGCCGGCGCGGATAACGACGTACTGCATGCGTTCGCGCTGGCCCGCGCGCGCGCCGTCCTTCCGCTGGCGCTGGTGATGGTGGGGGTTGAGCCGGGCGTGCTGTTGCAAAGCCCCGAAGTGCAGGACGGCGTCCACACCACGGGTATCTTCGACCATGACCGGGTGCCGGATGCGATGGCGGCTTCGTACCTGCTGCTCGCAACCAGCCGGAGCAGCAACAAGTCGGCGGCGGTGTGCGAAGCCATGTTGTGCGGGGTGCCGGTGGTGGCATTCGACGCGGGTGGAACCAGCGACGTGGTGCGCGACGGTGAAACCGGCCGCCTGGTTCCGGATGGCGACGTCGAGACGCTGGCGGAAGCAATTGTCGCGCTCGTCGAAAGCGAATCGGCGCGGGATTCCCTGGCGGCAGGGGCGCGTGCGTTCGCGCGCGAACGCTTTACGGGCTGGGAACGGCGCGTGGAGATGGAGCGGGAGCTGCTGGAACGGTTGATCGCGCGGCAGCGCGGCTAGAGCCTGCGTTCGTCCGGCTCGTTGGCGCGCGCGTGTGCTCCGCGGCGCATGTGCTCGACCCGGTTCTCGATCCATTCGAGGACGTTCAGCACCAGGAACGTCACCACCGAAAGTGCGATTGCGGCGGTGTACTGCCCGAACCCGATGGCCGCACCGATGCCCGCCAGCACCCAGATCACCGACGCGGTGGTGAGCCCCACCACGTGCCCGCCGCGGGTGAGGATCACACCCGCACCGAGGAAACCCACCCCGGTCACCATCTGGCCCAGCACACGCGTCGCGTCCACACGCTCGGTGGTGAGGTCGGCACCGAGACGGATGAACACGTGCGTACCCAGGCAGATGAGAACGGCGGTGCGGACGTCGAGCGGCTTGCCG